>NZ_CP017080.1:257500-295000 GCF_001645685.2 Peribacillus muralis
CTGATAAGCGTGAGGTCGATGGTTCGAGTCCATTTAGGCCCACCATTCCATTTCCGGGGCCTTAGCTCAGCTGGGAGAGCGCCTGCCTTGCACGCAGGAGGTCAGCGGTTCGATCCCGCTAGGCTCCACCAATGAATCAATCACGTTGTGATTGGGACAGCTTGTTCCTTGAAAACTAGATAATAGATAGAAGGCAATTAATTTTTTTCAAAGCATCTGTAAGACTTTTTTAACGGTTAAGTTAGAAAGGGCGCACGGTGGATGCCTTGGCACTAGGAGCCGATGAAGGACGGGACTAACACCGATATGCTTCGGGGAGCTGTAAGTAAGCTTTGATCCGGAGATTTCCGAATGGGGAAACCCACTGTTCGTAATGGAACAGTATCTTTACCTGAATACATAGGGTACTGAAGGCAGACCCGGGGAACTGAAACATCTAAGTACCCGGAGGAAGAGAAAGCAAATGCGATTTCCTGAGTAGCGGCGAGCGAAACGGAATTAGCCCAAACCAAGAGGCTTGCCTCTTGGGGTTGTAGGACACTCAACATGGAGTTACAAAGGAACGGGGTAAATGAAGCGATCTGGAAAGGTCCGTCAAAGAAGGTAAAAACCCTGTAGTTGAAACTTCGTTCCCTCCTGAGTGGATCCTGAGTACGGCGGGACACGAGAAATCCCGTCGGAAGCAGGGAGGACCATCTCCCAAGGCTAAATACTCCCTAGTGACCGATAGTGAACCAGTACCGTGAGGGAAAGGTGAAAAGCACCCCGGAAGGGGAGTGAAATAGATCCTGAAACCGTGTGCCTACAAGTAGTCAGAGCCCGTTAATGGGTAATGGCGTGCCTTTTGTAGAATGAACCGGCGAGTTACGATTTCATGCGAGGTTAAGTTGATGAGACGGAGCCGCAGCGAAAGCGAGTCTGAATAGGGCGAATGAGTATGAGGTCGTAGACCCGAAACCAGGTGATCTACCCATGTCCAGGGTGAAGTTCAGGTAACACTGAATGGAGGCCCGAACCCACGCACGTTGAAAAGTGCGGGGATGAGGTGTGGGTAGCGGAGAAATTCCAATCGAACCTGGAGATAGCTGGTTCTCTCCGAAATAGCTTTAGGGCTAGCCTCAAGATGAGAGTATTGGAGGTAGAGCACTGATTGGACTAGGGGCCCCCAACGGGTTACCGAATTCAGTCAAACTCCGAATGCCAAATACTTATTCTTGGGAGTCAGACTGCGAGTGATAAGATCCGTAGTCGAAAGGGAAACAGCCCAGACCACCAGCTAAGGTCCCAAAGTATACGTTAAGTGGAAAAGGATGTGGAGTTGCTTAGACAACCAGGATGTTGGCTTAGAAGCAGCCACCATTTAAAGAGTGCGTAATAGCTCACTGGTCGAGTGACTCCGCGCCGAAAATGTACCGGGGCTAAACGTATCACCGAAGCTGTGGATTGACACCATTAGGTGTCGATGGTAGGAGAGCGTTCTAAGGGCGTTGAAGTCAGACCGGAAGGACTGGTGGAGCGCTTAGAAGTGAGAATGCCGGTATGAGTAGCGAAAGAAGGGTGAGAATCCCTTCCACCGAATGCCTAAGGTTTCCTGAGGAAGGCTCGTCCGCTCAGGGTTAGTCGGGACCTAAGCCGAGGCCGAAAGGCGTAGGCGATGGACAACAGGTTGATATTCCTGTACCACCTATACATCGTTTGAACGATGGGGGGACGCAGAAGGATAGGGTAAGCGCGCTGTTGGATATGCGCGTCCAAGCAGTTAGGCCGGAAACGAGGCAAATCCCGTTTCCATCAAGGCGGAGCTGTGATGGCGAGGGAAATATAGTACCGAAGTTCCTGATTCCACGCTGCCAAGAAAAGCCTCTAGTGAGATGTAAGGTGCCCGTACCGCAAACCGACACAGGTAGGCGAGGAGAGAATCCTAAGGTGTGCGAGAGAACTCTCGTTAAGGAACTCGGCAAAATGACCCCGTAACTTCGGGAGAAGGGGTGCTTTTTAGGGTGAATAGCCCAGAAAAGCCGCAGTGAATAGGCCCAGGCGACTGTTTAGCAAAAACACAGGTCTCTGCGAAGCCGCAAGGCGAAGTATAGGGGCTGACACCTGCCCGGTGCTGGAAGGTTAAGGGGAGAGGTTAGCGCAAGCGAAGCTTTGAACCGAAGCCCCAGTAAACGGCGGCCGTAACTATAACGGTCCTAAGGTAGCGAAATTCCTTGTCGGGTAAGTTCCGACCCGCACGAAAGGTGTAACGATCTGGGCACTGTCTCAACGAGAGACTCGGTGAAATTATAGTACCTGTGAAGATGCAGGTTACCCGCGACAGGACGGAAAGACCCCGTGGAGCTTTACTGCAGCCTGATATTGAATTTTGGTACAGCTTGTACAGGATAGGTAGGAGCCTGAGAAGCCGGAGCGCTAGCTTCGGTGGAGGCGTTGGTGGGATACTACCCTGGCTGTATTGAAATTCTAACCCGCGCCCCTTATCGGGGTGGGAGACAGTGTCAGGTGGGCAGTTTGACTGGGGCGGTCGCCTCCTAAAGAGTAACGGAGGCGCCCAAAGGTTCCCTCAGAATGGTTGGAAATCATTCGTAGAGTGTAAAGGCACAAGGGAGCTTGACTGCGAGACCTACAAGTCGAGCAGGGACGAAAGTCGGGCTTAGTGATCCGGTGGTTCCGCATGGAAGGGCCATCGCTCAACGGATAAAAGCTACCCCGGGGATAACAGGCTTATCTCCCCCAAGAGTCCACATCGACGGGGAGGTTTGGCACCTCGATGTCGGCTCATCGCATCCTGGGGCTGTAGTCGGTCCCAAGGGTTGGGCTGTTCGCCCATTAAAGCGGTACGCGAGCTGGGTTCAGAACGTCGTGAGACAGTTCGGTCCCTATCCGTCGCGGGCGCAGGAAATTTGAGAGGAGCTGTCCTTAGTACGAGAGGACCGGGATGGACGCACCGCTGGTGTACCAGTTGTCTTGCCAAAGGCATAGCTGGGTAGCTACGTGCGGACGGGATAAGTGCTGAAAGCATCTAAGCATGAAGCCCCCCTCAAGATGAGATTTCCCATGGCGCAAGCTAGTAAGATCCCTGAAAGATGATCAGGTTGATAGGTCAGAGGTGGAAGCGTGGCGACATGTGGAGCTGACTGATACTAATAGATCGAGGACTTAACCAACGCTTTTAAAAAAATGAAATACCTTCTTATTATCTAGTTTTGAAGGAACAACGTTCCTCATATGTTTGGTGGCGATAGCGAAGAGGTCACACCCGTTCCCATTCCGAACACGGCAGTTAAGCTCTTCAGCGCCGATGGTAGTTGGGGGTCTCCCCCTGTGAGAGTAGGACGCCGCCAAGCCCATTCAAAAGATCAGCCATCCGGCTGGTCTTTTTTTGATATTCGATCCTTCCCGGAGTCACTAACTGCCTAGATAAGGCAGGCAACTCCAGCCCTCAAAGAATGAAATTACTATGCATAACAGGATAGGGGCATACTATAAATGCAGCATCTATAAATAGTATAAATCCTGCCTCGCACCTCTTTGTATATAATCATATCCATATGAAGACATCTGGACAGAATTCTTCGTTTCTGTTGGGATATATGTTAAACTTGAAATAGTTCTGAAACTGTCATTGGGGGAATAGCCGATGGATACCTCTGCTAAAGATGAGATGATTTTTTCGTTTGCTGAATGGTTGAGAGACCAAGGCAAATCAGATAATACGATTAAAACGTATACTGGTGTCCTTTCACAGTTTTGTGACCAGACACAAAAGGTATTGCTGGAGATTCATTCTGAAGACGTTCAGGATTATCTTGATAATTTAGAAAATTGCAAGAAAAGTCCTGGGACGATTGAGAAACACTTTATCGGATTAAATGCATTTTTTAAATTTTTGGGCAAACCGGAAATTATGCTCTCGGTTGAGCGTAAGGTTAAAGAGCACAAGCATGAGATACCTGAAACTTTAAGTATTAAAGAGCAGGAAATCCTGCTAAGGGATATAGAAGCAGAGGGAAATCTAAGGAACATCGCCATCGTGTACCTGTTGTTGCATACGGGAATCCGTGTTTCGGAATTATGTGATTTGAATGGCTCTGACGTCATCATGGATAATGAGAAGAATTACATACTAGTCAGAAATGCAAAAGGGGAAATTGACAGAACCGTTCCCCTTACACAATCGGTCATACAGCACGTGAAAAACTATCTATATTCTTTGAAGGATACAGCTGACCCTTTGTTCCTTTCAAGCTATAATCAAAGGATCACTCCGAGGTCGGTTCAATATATACTAAAAAAATACAATGTGCATCCACATAAATTACGCCATACATTTTGCCAAAGGTTAGTTGATAATGGAATAGATATTCAAACGATATCCAAACTTGCCGGTCATAAAGATTTAAATGTGACAAAGCGTTATCTAAAGGAAAAATCGTTGGATTTGGAAGATGCCATTGACCAAACGTTCACGAAGCATTGACTCATAGAAAGTAAAAAGGAAGGAACGGTCTTTCCTTTTTTTTGTGTATAGAGTGCCTATAATGACGCAGGCATTTCCTTGGAAATGATGTTCATGAGGGTGATGGGTGGAATGGGGCGGGACCTGAGGCGCTACTCGCAGGTTCTGTGGGGATAGTGTTTATATTTTTCTTTGGCATTTGAAAATGACCTTCGGCGAAACGAAGGCTTTACCTCAGGCTCCCGCACATCGATCTCTTGCCCTTTGTCTTTGTCTGCATCATTGCGATACGCCATATACTGCAACGCTTCCTGGCATTCCCGGTTCATTGGCTCGCTGCCTATGGCCTCCCTGCAGGTCTGCAATTATCCTCGTTTAGCACCACTGATTAAATTTCATATTCCAGGTACATAAAAAAACCCCCTGTAGGATAGCCACTTTATTAAGTGTCCTTCTACAGGGGTTTTTTCAGTAATCTTTATTTAGCTGTTTTTTTCTTCTTTTTTCCTATTTTCATGATTACTTCATATACTACCGGTACGATGACAAGTGTTAGTAAGGTAGAACTCACTAGTCCGCCGATAACGGTAATTCCTAAACCTTGAGAGATCAAGCCGCTGCCTTCAGCGCCGATGGCCAATGGTATTAAAGCGCCGATCGTAGCAAGGGCAGTCATCAAGATTGGACGTAGACGGGTAGAGCCGGCCTCGAGTAGCGCTTCACGTGTAGATAAGCCGGATTCTTCATTTTTAATCACCCGGTCCACCAATACGATGGCGTTGGTTACAACGATACCGATAAGCATGAGCACACCCATCATCGCCGAAACACTGATCGTCTCACCGGCAATGAATAACCCTACTAAAGCCCCGATTACCGTGAATGGTAAGGAGAATAGGATGGCGATTGGCGCTAAACCGCCATGGAAAGTGACGACAAGGACAAAGTAAACGATGGCGATGGCTGCCAACATGGCGATTCCAAGCTGTGTGAATGATTCTTGGATATCTTCGGTTACACCACCGTAGTCCACAGTGACGCTTGCTGGAAGGTCTAATTTATCGACTTCCTTTTGTACCTCTTTCGTTACTGCTGCAACATCATCCGATTTGATTGTTGCAGATACGTCCGCGTAAATTTTTCCATCACGACGGCTTATTGTATCGGATGCCTTGCCTTCCTCTATTTTAACTACATCTTTTAAAGGAACTTCCATTCCCATTGGAGAAGTGATTTTCGTATTTTCAAGATCTTTTTTATCTTTGAACGTCTTTTCTTCTGTCTCTACATATACTTTGACTTCTTCTCCATCTTTCTTGATTGTTGTCAGAGCATCATCTTTGTTTGAATTTGCAATGGACATGCCAACTTGGCCAGCTGTTAATCCAAGTTCACTAAGCTTCTTCTGATCTGTCACGAGTGTGTATTGCTCATATGCATCGGAAAGACTTGTATCAACATCTTTCAATTGTTTATTTTTCTTCATGATGTTTTGGATATCATCAATTACCGGTTCAATGTCTTTTTGAGTATTTCCATAGACATAAAGGGTCGTTTCGTTGCTTGATGAGGAAGTGAATTCTTGTTGCTTCCACGTTCCAGGAGAGTCGAGGTTCGTCAGATGCTTGATGATCTTTTCTTTCTTTTCCCCGAAGTTTTCGGTGTTTTCATCATAAAGTACATAGAAAAGGGCTGAGTTACTGGAGCCGCCCATCATGCCACTCATCATGTTTTCACCTAGTGTATATTGGACTGTCTCCACATCATCTTTTTCCATTAGGTACTTTTCTACTTTTTCCGTTTCCTTTTCAATGTCCTCTTTCAATTCTCCAGGTGCTGGAGTATAGGTGACGATGATCTGCTTTTCTTCATCCGCAGGCATGAAGCTGACACCGATGCTTGGAATGAGGAATAAGCTGCCGACCAATAATGCTATTGCTGTACCGAAAGTGATTAACTTATGGCTTAATGACCAATTCAGTGCCCTGCGGTAGAAACCAGATAGCTTGCTTGGCTTTTCCTCATGTGATTTCAATTCTTTTTCGGAAAGGCCGTTTTTAAATAACGAATCCGCCATGGCAGGTACGAGTGTGATGGCAATGATTAATGATGCGACTAATGCAAACACCATCGTTAAAGCGAATGGCATGAATAGCTCACCAACAGGCCCTGTAACGCTTGCTAACGGCAGGTAGACGGCTACTGTAACGATAGTTGATGAAAGAATAGGGATGAACATTTCCTTCGTGGCGGAACGGATTAATTCACCGCCTTTTAACTGTTCGCCTTTTAAGGCCATTCTTCGATATATATTTTCAATTACGACGATCGAGTCATCGACCACTCGGCCAATCGCAACTGTCATTGCTCCCAATGTCATGACATTCAATGAGATATCCAATTGTTTAAGCACCAAAAGGGCAGCCAATAAAGATAGTGGAATTGAAATGACGGAGATAAGGGTCGTTTTAACATTTCTTAGGAAAAGCATGATCACGATGACGGCAAACAGACAGCCGAATATGGCTTTGCTGATCATTGTTTCGACGGAATCCTTAATCGGTTTGGCTTGATCAAGCGTAGTATGTACGCTTACACCTTTAAATTCATCTTTAAAATTCGCAACCTGGTCTTGCACTTCTTCGACTATGGCGACTGTATCGGCATCAGGGGATCTTGTAACCTGTATTCCAATTGACTCGCTGCCGTTCGTCTTCGAGATGGACTCAGCCTTACCGATGATCTTCACGTCGGCAATGTCCGATAATTTGACACTTTGCATTTGAGGAGCAGTTGGTGCCGTTTCTGGAGCCATTTGATTAGCTTGCCCTTGTGCCGGTGCTGTTTGTGGTTGCGCTCCTGCTTGTGAGCCGGCTAAAGGGATTTCAATATTCTTCAAGTCTTTTAACGTGGAAATGTTTCCGTCCACCACGATCGTTTTTTCTTTATCGTCAAAATTATATAAGCCAAGAGGCATGTTGACGTTTGCGGCTTGAATTACTTTTTTTACGTCCTCTTCACTGAGTCCGTATTGTGCCATCTTTTTTTTGTCGAATTCAAGGCTGCCTTCATTAACTTGCTGTCCGGAAATGGTTACGGATGTTACCCCGTCAATTCCTTCAAGTTTTGGCACTAACACATCCTCGACATTTGTTGTCAGTTCAGGTAAATCAGAATCCTTGTCGGTCACACTTAGTGCGACTACTGGAAAAGCATTTAATTCTAATTTGGATACACTTGGTTCATCCACGCCCTCAGGCAATTCGATATTCTCCAATGCTTCTTTCACATCTTTAACGGCATCGTCCATATCCGTATCATAGTCATATTGCAATTGGACGGAAGAAACATTGGCCATGGAGGACGAACTGACCAATTCAACTCCTGCCAAGTTGGTGACTTTTTGCTCAATCTGGTCTGTGAGTTTATCTGCCACTTCTTCAGGTGCAGCTCCGGGATAAACGGTGGAGACACTTATTAAAGGAGTGGAGATATTTGGGATGGTTTCCTGTTTCATGTTTAAACCGGAATATAATCCTGCTGCAACGATGATGATGGTAAGCAACCAGATTGCCAGTTTATTCTTTAAAGAAAATTTAATTATCGAATTCAAGCTTTGTACCCTCCATACATAATATTGTGACCAGCCGGTCATAGAATCAAATATATAGTATATTAATTATGATTGCAACAGATAGTAACCCTTAGTTATATCGTTGTGATTTCAGGGGTTTTAAGATACAATGTGAATATAATGACTGGTTGGTCATATATGTATAATATTTAAAGGTTAGGATGAATCTGATGAATGAAAAACATAAAATGATTATAGATAAATCGGTCGAGCTATTCTCGGAGAAGGGCTATCATTCGACCTCCGTTCAAGAAATTGCTGAAAAGTGCGGGATAGCAAAGGGTTCTTTTTATAATTATTTTAAATCGAAGGAAGAGCTGCTCGTATCCATTTTCAAGTACTTCTATGAAGCATTGACGGACGCGCTGCTCGATTGGGAACTTGATGCCTCTTTATCCAACAAAGACAGGTTTTTAGGGCAACTCACCGTTCAAATTGAGCATATGACGGGTAATACAAACTTAATCCAGATGCTGATGCAGGAACAAATGGTTCATATCAGTAAAGAATTGGATCAGTTCTTGCACTATATCCATGAGGAGGGCATGATTTGGTTCAAGCGTAAAATCATGGAGCTTTACCCCGATTTGCCTGCTGAGTATCTGCCGGACTGCACGGTTATGCTGGATTCTTTGTTCAAAGGATATATGGGCATTCTCATGAGAAAAAAAGATGCTTTTGAAGTTGCATTGTTTCCTAATTTTTTCTTGAATCGTCTCGATTCGATAATTGCAAGCCTGCAAAACCTGGAAGACCCACTATTGAAGCAATTCCCCTTGCCGAATTGTACAATACAGGATATGAACCCAAAAGAGGAAACGCTTTTGATCATCACAAAGCTGTTGGAAGCGGAAACCCCCAAAGAAGAAGGAAGGGAAGCGAGTAAAAATACGAAAGCTTTAAGGGCAATTCAAGAAGAACTATCCAAAAGTAAGCCGAGTTCGATAATTTTGGAGAGCCTTTTATTATTTTTGGAGAAAAGTGAAAAGAAGATACCCTTACATTCAAAGCTTAGCCTAACGATGAAGGAATATTTAACGAATATGTGAATGTTTCAGAAGGAGGCGAAACGCCTCTTTTTTAAATGGTGCTTACATTGCATTAATCTCGAAATAGTTTCAAATGATACGGTTTAGGAAAAGGTATAGGTAGTGGGATGACGATTTTTCATAGTAGGACAAAGGGGGGAAAGTAATGAGATGGAAAAAAGGGATGCTGATTTATAATGAAAATGCCGGGAATCAAAAGTTAACTAAAACCCTCGAAGGGTGTCTTCCGATCATCGCACCACATATAGATGAGTTCCTTGTTTTGCAGACTAAGGAAAAGGGCGATGCATACCGTTTCTGCTTAGGTCATGGAGAAGAAATGGATGTCATATTCGTATTAGGAGGAGATGGAACGGTTCATGAGTGTGTAAACGGACTATCTCCTCTTGCCAAAAGGCCGTTGTTCGGGATTTTACCAGGAGGGACTTGCAATGATTTTTCCAGGACATTGAATATTCCCCAAAATGTTCGGCAAGCTGCGGAAGCCCTTGTTAACGGAAAGGTCCGCTCCATTGATATAGGGAAGGCCAATGATGCTTATTTTTCTAATTTCTGGGGAATTGGCCTTATTTCAGATACCTCCAATAATATTGATGAACAGGAAAAAAACAGATTCGGAAAGATAGGCTACTTATTAAGCGCTGTGAGAACGATTGGAGATAAGGACCCTTTTCCCTTTAAGGTCGCTTATGATGGTAAACATATAGAAGGGGAAGCGATCATGATCCTGGTCATGAATGGCTCTTTCATCGGGACCAATGTATTGCCTTTTCCAATGCTGAATCCAGATGATGGAATGGTTGGTGTGGCGATTCTGGAAAATGCAAGCCTTAGTACCTTTTTAGAAATAATAACGATGAAACGTACATGGTCCGATAAGCTAGGTTCAGATTCGGGAGTGACATTCGTACAGGCCAGTAATCTTACGATAGAAACGAAGAGGCCGCTTGACGTGGATATGGATGGAGAAAACTATAGCCAGACGCCTGCTAATATTAAGGTGCTTGAGCATCACTTATCGGTATTAGCCCCCCGTTAGAGAAGGAGAAGGGGGGACGGTAGAATCGTGTTTTTTGCTTTTATGATTCCTTATATCTGCAAATGTTTCCAAAATAAGATAAAATGTAAGAAGAAAGATCAATTTTTGCAGGGGGAACACATATGGTTTACCAGGTCAGATTGTTAAAGGGCATCTTTGAGCCTTATAGGAGTCGTTATCAGCTGCAAAATGCTGAGGGGGTCACTCGGCTTGGAAGTAAATTGCTATTGTTATATTTTCTTAGTCTCCTCGTATATGCCGTTGGCGGATATTTTGGCATCGGGTCTGAATCCTTTTCCAAACAAATCACGACGATGAGCGTAGATGAATTCGAGGCGGGAAAGCTGCTGATCATGGGCGGCAATATGCTTGCGGGCCTTCTTTATCCTTCTTTATACATATTATTATCATCGCTATATTTTTGGATAGTCGCTGATGTCCCATACATAAAAGTAGTAATCGTTCAAATGATCCTTTTTTGCTTGCAGATATTGGAGAAGGTTTTGCTGATTCCTTTTTTCATCTTGTTGGATATCGGCAACGATGCCAATCCTTTTTCATTCGGTGTCATAAGTCAGCATTTTCTCAGAAATGATTACTTTATTCACGTTTTTAGTGAAATCACCATTTTTCAATTCCTGATTATTTTCCTGCAATTTTACTATATAAGAGGATTATCGGACCGGAATAAATATTTGATCTTTTTAATGATTGGACTATTCTATTTGGCCACATGGTTTGCTAAAGCCTTTTTGGCATACATCCATGTGGGAGTATTTGTATGAGGCGGGTGTAGGGAATGAAAGGGAAATGGAAAATAATTGTGGTCTCCGTGGCGTCGATCGTTTTAATTACCGTTAACTTATACCTTATTGAAAAGAAAGAAAGCAAAGTGGAAAGAACCGTTTTCGTGGAAAAATGGACAAAGGTAAAAAAGGATACCATTACGGCTACCATTCAAAAAAAGGCAGTCATAAAACCTGCAGAAGTTCATGATATTTATTTCGATGGCAAGAATAATGACTTCCGGAAATTCCTTGTAAAAGAGGGGGATGAGGTTACTGCTGGCGCCTCGTTGTTTGAATACACCACATTGGAGCTTGATGCGCTTAAAGCGAATTTGTCAGCGGAGAAAACGGCGGCTGAGGGAGAGATTTCCGGGATTGACCAATACGCAGCGAAGCTGAGGGCATATCAAGGGAATCTGGAGCGTGATTCCGATAAAGCGGTCATTGATGATTCGGTAGAACAAAAGTTGAATATTGATATAACAACTAGCTCCTCTGACCTCATTGAAAGTAACATCGAGCAAGAATTGTACAAGCAGGAACTCGAAAAAAACCGCTTGAACGAAAAAGTGAAGATGTTAAGTACTCAGTTAAGTTCAATCGAGACACAGACTAAGGCGGTTGAGACGACGAGTGAGACTGACGGCATAGTTAAGAATATCAATGAAGACCTCAATAACCCCATTATATCCATTGCTTCAGCAAATATGGGAATTGAAGGGTATTTCTCCGAAAGTGAGATGAAAAAGGCTGAAGTGGGCATGACTATAAAGGCAAGCGCCCCTGCTTTGAAAAAGGAACTGAAGGGGAAAATAAGCCGCATCCATTCTTATCCGGCAGACGAGCCGACACTGACAAAGGATAACAAGTTCCCGTTTCAAGCCTTGATCGAAACGGATGGTGAGGAAGCAGAGCCGTTGGTGGTGGGAGCCAAGGTCGATCTTTCCATTATTACCAATGAAAAGGCGGGTGTCCCCTCCATCCCTGTAAAATCTGTTAATGATACTAAAAAACCGCATATCTACAAATTGACTAAAAAAGGCTATTTGGATAAACACTACGTTACATTGGGACTTAAGGCGGAAGGAAAACAGGAACTTATAAAGGGACCGGCAGTAGGTGATGTCATCCTGATGGAACCGGAGAGGGTGATGAAAAACCATTCCCATTTCATTACTCCCATCCAATTCGACAAAGTGAAGACCAAAACGTATAAGAAGTTCACCGCAAGGGAAAAGGTACGGTACGTGTTACTCGGCATCCTTGAAAAATAAATAAATTCATTAAATGAAAAGAGATTGGATAATATACCTATATAACTTTTGTGGGTGAATCAAAAGACGGAATTATAGTTAAAATGAAGTATAATACAGAATTTTCAGACATGTTTAAAGATTTTTTATACGCTGAACAAGAATAAATATTTACAGATTAACACTTTTAGTATAATATTTTATTATAAGTTAATTCGCTTAATCTTATTCAAGAACGGGGGACCCAAATTTGTGGATATTATCCGCTAGGGGTGAATTCAGAAATGAAAGGGCATTTGTGTTTCCAATTCCTAACCCGACAGCTAACCTCGTCAGCGTCTTTAAGGGAACATGTGTGAATATTCACGCCAATAAGAAATCGACACATGAAGTGTCTTTTTTTTCGGCGTAAAGATAGAGTTTTTCAAAAAAAGAAAAATTACTTTCTTTCTATTAGTATCTGTTTCCCTTACCGAGACAAAACGTTTTTGCATCAAAGACTTTATAGAAGGTGAGGAAAGTACATGAAGAAAATTAAATTAAGTTTAGCGAGCCAGATCTTCATTGGTCTAATTCTAGGGATAATCGTTGGAGCCATTTTTTATGGTAATGCGACAGCCCAAAACTTTTTACAGCCATTCGGGGACATTTTCCTAAGAATGATTAAAATGATCGTTGTACCAATCATTGTTTCCAGCTTGATCGTTGCCGTAGCGGGTGTAGGTGATTTGAAAGCGGTAGGTAAATTGGGTGCTAAATCACTTTCGTACTTTGTAGTGGTAACCCTTACAGCAATTGCTGTTGGTCTAATTTCAGCTAATATCATCCAGCCTGGTGCCGGTGTGAACATGAATAATCTGGAACAAACGGATATTTCCACATATGTTGATACAGCAGAAACGAAGCAGCATGAATCATTTGTGGACACACTCATACACATTGTACCATCCAATCCAGTAAAAGCCATGGTAGAAGGCGATATGCTAGCGATTATTTTCTTCTCCGTACTGTTTGGACTAAGCATCGCTGCTATCGGTGAGAAAGGGAAACCAGTATTCCGCTTCTTCCAAGGTACAGCGGAGGGAATGTTCTACTTAACTAATATGGTTATGAAATTCGCTCCTATCGGGGTATTCGCCCTAATTGGTGTGACCATTTCCAAGTTCGGTTTGGAATCTTTAATTCCATTAGGTAAGTTAGCGCTTTCTGTCTACGGAACCATGATTTTCTTTGTAATCGTCGTTCTGGGCCTTATTGCAAAATTTGTAGGATTCAATATCTTTACATTGATTAAGCTTCTTAAAGCGGAATTGATTCTTGCTTTCTCGACAGCGAGTTCAGAAGCCGTTCTTCCGAAAATCATGGAGAAAATGGAGAAAGCGGGATGTCCGAAGCATATTGCTACTTTCGTTATCCCGACTGGATATTCATTCAACCTTGATGGCTCTACATTATATCAAGCGTTAGCAGCTATCTTCATCGCTCAAATGTATGGAATCGACTTAAGTGCGTATGAGCAAATTACATTAATGCTAGTGCTAATGATTACATCTAAGGGTATTGCAGGCGTACCAGGTGTTTCCTTCGTAGTTCTTTTAGCTACATTGGGAACAGTCGGTATTCCAATCGAAGGTTTAGCATTCATCGCTGGTATCGACCGTATTCTTGATATGGGACGTACAGTGGTTAATGTTATCGGTAATTCACTTGCTGCAATCGTCATCTCTAAATGGGAAGGGCAATTCAATCCTCCTTCCGCTGAGGAATTAAAACAAGTTTCTTAATAACGAAAATCCAGAGTGATGAGTCACTCTGGATTTTTTTTTGACGTTAAAACGCGGCTTCGGCATGGGGCATCTATGGTAACGAGCATCGCATTGTTTTATAAAGCACGTTGAAAGGCGAAGTTGATCTTTCCGGTTCGGGCGCATTCTGCAGATTGGATATTTAAATGTGGCGAATATGTTCATTATAATTAGTGGAAGTGCAGGGCGAAAAGCGGTTCAGTTAGTGAGATTCAATATTCCCGGTTATATAACCTACGTCTAAACCAAAAAGTTTGATAAAATAACAGTATGGATTGCAAGTTCGGAGGGGGTCTGGTTATGAAGAACGATAGCGATGATATATTATACATGCATATGCAAGCTTCCGAGCGGTTTGTCCTTTTCAATGGACTCAACTTTCGGGAATTTGCTTATTCACTGCCATCTTCCTTGGATTCCATCTTATTACTGAAACATCAATTCGATGGTGGGGAATACAATTTGAATGTGTTGCTTGAGAGCGCTTCGTCAGAGTCCATCGCCAAGCTTCTTAAAGAAAACGTCCGTGCGTATGGCGATTTTTGCTGGATCGACTTTGAAGAGGCGGAAGGGCTGGATGAACTGGACGGAAGAGAGCTGGCTGAGCTTTTGTATTTAGGTCATACGAAAACTCATTTGCAGCCTCCTTTTTTACGCAAATTGAATAACCGATATGTATATCTCGCTCAGGACGACGGATGGTTCAATAAGGTTTATTTTCGATCTCTTTCGGCATTTTATATGATGTTGGGAAGTTTGATTCCGTTAAAGCTGGAGCTGCTAAAAGTAGAGCGGACGTGGCTCGGAATCCGAAAGAAAAATGAGTTGACGGCCATCCCTCTAGAAGTGATTTCTACATTGGTTCCGATACTTGCAGAGGGCCTGGTTTTTTCCTTTCGAGACGTTAGGTACTCCAGGGCCAAAATAGAGATCCCGATATGGGTCGTAGGCGATTATTTGAACATGGATGAGATGCAGGAGGACTTTTCAAAGCAGAACAAGGAGGATCCGGATGTATTCATCAGCTTCAGCAGAAAGGAAAAAACCTGGGATTGCGTCATCAAAAATGACTTCTACATTTAAACATTACATGTTCTTTCCGTTTATTAGTAGTAAGACTTCCTGCCTCACGCATAAAAGATAAGAGTGGGAAGATTGGAAATTCCCGTGTGGTGGAAGTTTCGCTTTTCCCGTTTAAGTGTAAAATGATACAATGAACATGGTTAAAAGAATATTGGAGGGTAATAACTCATGAAAACTAAACTTGGTTTGCTTTATGGTGGGAAATCTGCGGAGCATGATGTTTCAATGCAGACGGCTTTAGCTGTCATCAAAGCACTCGATTTAGCAAAGTTTGATATATATCCGATTTACATAACAAAAGATGGTTCGTGGATAAATGGCCCGAAATTAACCGCACCTCCAGAGGATGTAGCGGCTTTGACTTTTTTGCCTGAAAAATCGACCTCACCGCTTGCGCTGCAAGCCCATTCAACTGATGAAAATGGTGAATCGACTGGATATGACGTCATTTTCCCGTTGCTTCATGGACCTAATGGAGAGGACGGAACGGTTCAAGGGATGCTGGAACTGCTGAACCTTCCTTATGTAGGCAATGGCGTTCTAGCGTCATCGGCTGGAATGGATAAGGTTATCATGAAAAACATCTTTGCTCATGCTGGACTTCCTCAAGTGAAATACACATGGTTCATTCGCTCTGAATGGGAAGCCAATAAGGAAGCTGGGATTAAAAAGGTTGAAGATGAAATTGGGTACCCTTGCTTTGTTAAACCGGCGAACCTAGGTTCCAGTGTCGGCATTAGTAAATGTGATGATTCACATAGCTTGGAAAAAGCGGTCGCGGAGGCTTTCCAATTTGACCGGAAAATCATCATTGAAGAAGGGGTCGTAGCACGGGAAGTGGAGTTTGGCATTCTAGGCAATGATGATCCTACTTGCTCAGTGGCGGGAGAGATCATCCCCAAAAAGGATTTCGCCTTCTATGATTACTCAGCAAAATACGAGGATGGGAATTCCGCAATGGTCATCCCAGCTGAAATTAGTGAAAATGAGTTTGCCGCGTTATCCGCAATGGCCATCTCTGCCTTTAAGTCATTGGATTGCTCTGGATTGGTCAGAGCCGATTTCTTCTTGACGAAAGAGGGGAAAATTTTTATCAATGAAGTGAATACAATGCCTGGGTTCACTCCTTATAGCATGTTCCCTCTACTCTGGAAGCACACAGGAGTCGACTATCCGGCTTTGATTGAAAAACTCGTCAAGCTTGCTTTGGAACGTCATCGTGAAAAACAGCAAATAAAATATACAGTCTAATCATCAGGGTATGTATAAATTCATCTTCCAAAACCCGTCAAATGATCCTTTTTTGAGAGGTCCAAATTAGCAGGAGCCGGCAATTTACTGGTTTCTGCTTCATTTGGTTAATGGGTAGGAGAGCGGATAACGTTTCAAAGAATGTAGGAGGAACAAAATGATAAAGAGAACGTTAAAACAAGTGCATGAAATGGCAGGGGGATTGAATGATATCACTCCATTTCAATCCAGAGTAATTCAAGGGGTTACAATCGATTCAAGAACAATTAAAGAAGGATGTTTGTTCGTTCCGCTCAAGGGTGCGCAAGTTGACGGGCACCAGTATGTCAAACAGGCTTTGGCGGATGGGGCGGCAGCCTCTTTTTGGCAAAAGGATGTACCGAATCCACCTAATGATCTACCGCTAATCATTGTCGAGAATACTGAAAAAGCATTGCAGGAACTAGCGCGTTCCTACCGTTCCGAACTGAATATAAAGGTCGTGGGAATTACAGGAAGCAATGGAAAAACCACGACGAAGGATATGACGGCTGCGCTGCTTGCCACCACGTACAAAGTCCATAAAACGAGTGGTAACTTCAATAATCATCTTGGTTTGCCACTAACGGTACTGTCGATTGAAGAGAATACGGAAGCTGCCGTTTTGGAGATGGGAATGAGCAGCCGCGGTGAAATTGAGTTTTTATCCAACATGGCAAAGCCTGATGTAGCCATCATTACCAATATTGGTGAATCACACTTATTGGATTTGGGGTCACGTGAGGAAATTGCGAATGCAAAGCTCGAGATCGTCGAAGGCTTGGCGGAGGAAGGTGTGCTGATTTATCACGGAGATGAGCCTCTACTTCGCAATCGGATCAAAAGGGATTTCCCTGATATGAAGGTAATATCTTTTGGACGCACCGAACAAAATGACCTATTTCCACAGCTGATCACACAAGGGGCGGATAGCACAACATTCACTATCGCGTGTGATGGAACGGAAGCTGAATATGCAATACCCGTTTTAGGTCATCATAACGTTCTTAATGCGTTGGCTGCGATTTTGGCTGCAAAGGAATTTGGTGTGGATGATTCATCTATTCGTATGGGCCTCTCAGCCATTCAGTTAACCAACATGAGGATGGAGATGGTCGAGGGTGCAAAAGGGCAGAAGATCATCAATGACGCGTATAATGCGAGTCCAACTTCCGTCAAGGCTGCTGTCGAATTGATTGAGGGTTTATCCGGTTTCGAGAAGAAGATACTCGTTTTGGGAGATATGCTGGAGCTCGGACCGCAGGAAAAAGATTTTCACTTGAAAATTGGTGAATTGATTTCCAGTGACCGGATTGATAAGGTTTTCACGTATGGTCCTTTAGCCGAGTTTATTGGCAAGGGGGCGAGCGAGGCTTTTTCTAAAGAAAATGTTCGTTCCTTCCAAGATAAACAGAAGCTTATAGCGGAGCTGGAAGCATCGACACAAGTAAATGACATCATTCTGGTGAAAGCTTCCAGGGGCATGAGGCTGGAGGAAGTCGTTCAGGCTTTACAGAAGTAAGAATCTATAAAAAACCTTATAGAAGCGGCCCTAAGCTGCAGACAATCTCGCTAAGAGTATGTCTGCAGCCTTTTTTAGATTTATAACACTTATAGGATAGGCATTGGACATGGACCATTTCGTTTCACTTCAGTCAATTGCTCATCCAAAGGAATCCGAGGAGCCTCTTCATGTCGACCGCATCTGAGCGGTGGTCATAGTACCTGCGGATCTGTCCATTATCACCCCTAAAAAAGTGTGCCGGCAATGATGCTGATATCATCATCAATTTCGGAATGCCTCATTCTTGATAGCAGGAGCTCCTGTAGAAGGTCGTGCGTAGAAAGATGGGCATTATCGATGAATTCCTTCTCGATGCCCTCAGATCGGTCAGTGCCGGAAGGGCTAGGTGTTTTACAAAGGCCATCTGAATAGATGATGAATCGGCTTCCAGGTTCGTAGTGGAACACTACTTTTTTTATCGGTATATTCGGAATGAGGCCTATTGGAGCACCCTCTTCACTTAGCCGGAGGGTAAGATTGGTGTCCGGACTATGGAAAAGGGCTGGGAAATGGCCGCAGTTCACATACTCAATGAATCGATCCTTTGTATTGATGTATGCAATGAAGGCTGAAAAGCAGGCGTTAATTGTATCGGCCATATGCATTCCTTGGGATAATCCCTTCATATGCTTATTCAATTCCTTGGTTATGGCGATAGGGTCCCTTACCCGTTTGATCAGCTCGGGCATCAAAGTGCGGATGGACATTTGTATAAGCGCTGTATGAATGCCTTTTCCGTACATATCGGTCATGATGAAGGCGTATTTCCCTTCACTCAACTCGGTCCAGTAAAATAGATCGCCTGACAATTCACCGGAAGGCTGGGAAAGCCCTGTGATCTCGATTTGATTATTTTCAATGGGTGTAGGCAAGCAAAAATCTTGAAACTCCCTTGCGATTCGCAGACTGCTTGCAGATTTTTGATTGATCTTTTCGAGTTCCTGGCCCTTCATCTTAAAAGAGAACAGATGCATACTGATATTTTTCAGGGAGTTTAATTTGATGCTGACTTCAACCGGATCAGAAGGGATGGGAATGGTTAGATAAAAGGTCCTTTTAGGTAATGCCGGAGGATTCTTCATTTCCTTGGTTCGTTTGTAAATGAATAAAATGGGAATTTCAAGGGATTCGGCAATGGCAACCAAAGCCGTTTGCTGCCAGGAATCTTTTGAAATGTGCAAAGGCAAAATGAATAAGGTTTGCATCAGATCCGTCGATTCCTGGAATAAATATTTTTGTTCGTCTGGATTATCCAAAAAGGTGACTGTCATATTCATTTTTTTTAACAACAGGCTAAATTCCTTGCATGCAGGTGTATCTAATGAGTAAATATTCATGCAACCTCCTATGTATTAGGTTTATAGGTCAATCATACTGTAATCCAAGCATTTTTTTATCATTTTTTTATAAAAGTTGAATATATATACAAATGCATGCTGGAAGGCCTAAGAATTGATGAAAAGGGATAGGGCTTAAACCGGGATGTTCTTTACATAGAAACTATTTGGAGGAAATACATATCATATAGAAAAACATTCTTCAGTAAGTATAAATAACGTCGATATTGGCTTAATCAATAAAGAATCCATCTTCTTATATTGGGATATAGTAAGTATGGGAACCTATAATGAATCAAGTCGTTTTACAGCTCCAAAAGAGAATGTAACATCAACTTCCAGAACGGGCCGCGGAGCAGAATCTGCATGGCTGATATCGACTTTCCCAATCTTTAAATTAATGTAAAGTTGTTAGGAACGAGGAATGGGTCGATATCCTTTATTGCAATAACAGTTTGAAAATGGTAATATGAAGTATAAGTTTAAATGTCTTATCATTGATGATTAATTTAATTAATCTGGTTGAGGCAACAAAATTGTATGTTCTTACATGTTTCATGAGTTCATTCTTGAGATTATTTTAGATTAAATAGGCCGCGCGTCTGGTCATATATAAAAGCTGCATCTCTTGGCGGCTTTAGTAGCTAATAGGGAATCAAGCCGCATTTTAGCGCTTTTCCACTTCTGCAAATCCTCAACGCACCGGGCCTGTTTTGTATAAGAATCTTGGCTCTCGTCAAGTTTTGTTCATGCAGTCTTTTTTAAGTCTGTTGAATAAGGTGCAGCAGCCCTCACCTGAATAAAACGGTGAAACACCCGTTTATGCTACTTTTAATTTTCCATATTGAATTTAATTTTGGTTACATGTACTTTTAAAAAGATGAGCGTATGTTAAAAATAATTCTACACGTGCGCGAAGTTAAAAATGCCAGTGAATGCTCGTACTGGTGTATTTCCTTTTTAAAAAATCATATTGAGTTCATTTGAACTAAAAGGCAGACATACTTTTAGGTGATAATGATAAACTTTTTCATAAGAGATAAAGTAGAACATCCGTCATGATGATGAGGATTTGAACTAAACATCTGTGCATCATTCTTGAATGCACGTGTAAATTTACGATATAAAAGGAGTACGAAAACATTGACTTTGTTTAGCGAATTAGGATTAGATAGAACGTCTATGAAATCAATAGAAAAAATGGGATTCGAAGAAGCAAGCCCTATTCAGTCCCAAACGATTCCTCTAGCACTTGAAGGTAAAGATATCATCGGTCAAGCGCAGACGGGAACAGGTAAAACGGCAGCATTCGGCATCCCTTTGATGGAGAATATCGATATTAGCAATGAAAACGTGCAAGGAATCGTCATCGCGCCTACACGTGAGCTTGCCATTCAAGTTTCTGAAGAACTTTTCAAGCTTGGTTACGGAAAGCGCGCTCGTGTTTTAGCGGTTTACGGTGGACAAGACATCGACCGTCAAATCCGTGCACTGAAGAAAAAACCACATATTATCGTTGGTACACCTGGTCGTCTTTTAGACCATATCAAACGTAAAAACATTAAATTGGGCGGAGTTCATACCGTAGTTCTTGATGAAGCGGATGAAATGCTTAACATGGGATTCATTGAGGATATCGAATCAATCCTTTCGACGGTTCCTGATGAAAGGCAAACATTGCTTTTCTCAGCGACAATGCCTGATCCAATCCGTAAAATTGCTGAAAGATTCATGCATGAGCCAGTTCTTGTACGTGTAAAAGCGAAAGAAATGACAGTGGATCGCATCGAGCAATATTACTTGGAACTAAAAGAAAGTGAAAAATTCGATACACTAGCTCGCCTTTTTGACATTCAAACACCGGATCTTGCGATTGTCTTCGGACGTACGAAGCGCCGTGTCGATGAATTGGCTTCTGCCTTGAATATTCGCGGCTATATGGCTGAGGGAATTCATGGTGACCTTAGCCAGGCTAAACGTCTTTCCGTATTGAAAAAATTCAAAGACCGCAGCATCGATGTACTCGTTGCTACTGATGTAGCTGCTCGTGGTCTGGATATTTCCGGCGTAACACACGTATATAACTTTGATATCCCTCAAGATCCTGAAAGCTATGTTCACCGTATTGGACGTACAGGTCGTGCGGGTAAACACGGTATTGCGATTACATTTGTAACACCAAGAGAAAGAGGTCAACTGCATGCAGTTGAACATACAACGAAAAAACGTATGGAAAAACTTAAAACTCCTACATTGACTGAAGCTTTGGAAGGTCAACAAAAAGCGGTTACTGAAAAAATCCTTTCCACAATCGAGAATGATGATTTAACATTATATCTTGGTCAAGCGGAAGATTTATTGCAAAAGCACAGTGCGGCGGACCTAGTGGCAGCCATGCTTAAATCAATGACGAAAGAAC
The DNA here is from genome assembly GCF_001645685.2 of Peribacillus muralis. Classification (NCBI taxonomy): domain Bacteria; kingdom Bacillati; phylum Bacillota; class Bacilli; order Caryophanales; family Bacillaceae; genus Peribacillus; species Peribacillus muralis. Next base: position 279,200 of record NZ_CP017080.1, read on the forward strand.
CGGACCAAACGCCGATCAAGTTAACCGAAGAATCTCCATCTCCAATGCGTCGCAATCGCGGGGGAAGCAGTTCTTCCAACAACAGACAGCGCAATGGCCGCAGTTCTTCAGGCAGAAAAGATTACGGCAGCGGATCAAACAAACGCCCAAGTTCAAACCGTAAATCCAATGGTTACGGTAATCGCAGCACAAGCCAAAAAAGAGAAAAATCAAATAAAATATAATTTCAAGTAGGAATGCCGCTCACCTGAGCGGCATTTTTTTATGTGTAAGTACAGCTCCTTCGGGAATTTTTGAAAGGGACATTCCAAAAATCCGGATTTATTGACATGGGAAAATTATAGTATAATGGAGAAAAGAGCGCAGGCTGGATGAAGGTGCATTCAAATATATCCCTATGCAGAAGGAGAGCTCATGGAACCGGAAAATCGTATCTCGAATAAGGCGCTGACCGTTTGGAGAATCAGCGGAATTATAGGCTGTTCAATCACTTGGATAATAGTAATTGCCGTACTCGTGCTTACCATCTTATTTGATTGGCCGTATTGGATTATTGGGGCATTGTCCATCATTTCGATCATCCAATCGTACTTGTCCATCTTCTTGATGCCTTTAGTGAAATGGAAAAGATGGCGTTATGAAGTACGTAATACCGACATTGATATCCAAAGCGGTATTCTTGTCATTAAAAGAACGCTCATACCGATGGTTCGGGTTCAGCATGTCGAAACGAAGCAAGGACCTTTGTTGAGAAAATATGATTTGGCCTCCGTTGAGATTTCCACTGCGGCGACCATGCATGTAATACCAGCTCTCGATCTTGCAGAGGCAGATGAATTAAGGCGGTACATTTCCAGGATGGCCAGTGTGGAGGAGGAAGATGTCTGAACCTAAAAGGCTCCACCCCATAGCTGTATTGCTAAATATCCTGAAATCAATCAAGGAGTTAGTTCTTCCTTTTATGTTGGTGATCTTTATTCCTGGAAGGAATGAAGGCATTCCTGGCTGGGTACAGCCGTTAGCTGTTTCCATTATTGTCCTTTTCCTGATCGTTCGTGCATTTCTTCAATGGCTGCGCTTTACTTATCGCATAGAAGATGGCGAGTTTAGAATCGAGTCTGGGGTGTTCGTAAGGAAGAAACGATATATCAAGCTTGATCGGATTCATAGCATCGATATTTCGGAGGGCATAATCCAACAGATGTTCCGGCTTGTTAAAGTCAATATTGAAACGGCAGGGGGAACCCAGGCTGATGCGGTTTTATCGGCAATCAACAAAAGCGATGCCGAGCGGATCAATGCGTTCATAAGCGTCGAAAAAAACAATAAAGTGTGTGATCCTTCTGGAATGGAGCAAGAAGGATGGGCAGGTAAGGAAGAAACCATGATAGCTCCTTCCGTTTATAAGCAGACGCTGCCGCAATTAGTATTCATGGCTGCCACCTCGGGAGCGGTAGGGGTCTTTTTGTCCGGCGCAATCGCTTTTATTTCACAGTTTGATGAAATCATCCCTTTTGGGCGGATATTTAAGAACTATGAAGACTTTATTGGGATGGGAACCGTTATCTTGACCTCTTTTGCCATAACCGGCTTATTGGCGGTTTATGTACTGGCAACATTAAGCATGGTCATCAAATATGCTTCTTTTACCGTGATGAAAACGGAGGAGGAACTCATCATTTCCAGAGGGCTTCTCGAGAAAAGGCAGTTGACCATCCCTGTCCATAAAATACAAGGAATCCGCATCATCGAGAACTTGGTTCGAAAACCGTTGGGATTTGCGACTGTTTACCTTGAATACGCTGGAGGAAGTGTGGAAGATAAAGAAAGCTTAACCATCATGCTTTTCCCTTTTATCAAGAAAAAACATTTACATGGAACGTTAGGTGAAATTTTACCAGATTATCAAACAATGACTGAAATGACCCCGATACCTAAACGGGCCCTTTCACGCTACTTTTTTCGTAAAGCCGCTTTTATCATCCCGATCATAGGGGTCTTGTCTTGGGTTTTCAGGCCTTGGGGATTCCTGTCCCTGCTGTTATTGCCGTTGGGGATCCTTTGGGCATACATGCAATATAGGGATGCGGGTTGGAATATAGATGGAGATTTATTGCTTTTAAGCAGTCGTCTATTCTCTAAACAAACCTTGATCATGCAAAGAAGCAGGATTCAATCCATTTCCTTTAAAAGAAGCTGGTTTCAGAGCCGAAAAGAATTGGCCACGATTTCAGCCTCGATTAAGTCTGGAGTTCATTCCAGGGTAGGAGTGGTCACGGATGTAGCGGAAAACGACTGCCAAGCCATTGAATCTTGGTATGTACCGAAAAAAGCAGTCGACACCCAATGACGGAATGCAAAGAGTCGGCTGTTTTTCCTACCATTTATTCCTCCAATATAGAGGTGCGGTTAAAATGCCTGTTGCCAGGCCGGCCAAGTGACCGACAACATTGATCTGCGGCTGGATGAAGGTCATGATGATGGCGATTCCGGTCAGCGTATAGACGGTATTCCTTTCGTTGCTCGTAAAATAGTTTTTATTGAATAGCACTAGGTAAAGGAAGAAGCCGAGTAATCCGAAAATTGCACCGCTGGCACCTATGTGGGTATATGTGAGCGGCTTAAATAAGAAGGTCGCGATATTGGCCAATATCCCGGTAGATAAAAAGAAAAGCAAGAATTTAAAGGAACCGAGAAACTTCTCGAGGGCTGGTCCGAAGATGGCAAGCGAGAAGCCATTGAACAGTAAATGAGTGAACGTACTATGTAGAAAAATCGGGGTGACCAATCTCCACCATTGTCCATCATTGATGAATAAATTTACACCTGAGCCATAATAGAAAAGTAAATTTCCGGGAATTATGGGGAAAAGGACGAGAACGAAAACGAACATCATGATGAGAATGAGCACAGTCACAGCTCGGAAGGTCGTTGCATATTCGCGGAAGCTTTCTGTTCTTGTAAACATAAGTTCCTCCTTATCATCATTTTAATTAGGAACAATATTATCATCTTTAGATAAAAGTTTCCTCCTAATACTATGCAGCGTATCAATTTAATAGAAGAGGTGTCGAAGTGATCAAAGGTATCGGCGTGGACATAACGGAGTTGGCAAGAATGGAAACATTGATTGAACGGCAACCGCGTTTGAAGGAGCGCATATTGACAGAAAAAGAAATCTTGATTTTTGAAGGGCTGAATGGGAGAAGGAAAATTGAATATTTTGCTGGGCGTTTTGCTGCGAAGGAGGCTTTTTCAAAAGCTTACGGTACAGGGATCGGAAAGCACTTATCCTTCTTGGATATCGAAATAAGTGCAGATGGCAAAGGAAAGCCGGTCATCTCCAAGCCGTTTTCAAATGGGGTACATCTGTCGATCAGCCACAGTCGTGATTATGCGGTTGCCCAGGTCATCATTGAGAGGGTGGATTGAGTTTTGTCCAATCAGGTCATAAACCTTAAGGTTGTCTCATATACATTTAGTGCTATAGGGAGACAAGGCCCGGTAAAAGGTACATGGCAGAGTGGGTGCTCTATGAAAGGTTTTTAGCAGGACCGATTTGGTCCGCGTCTAAAATACTGAGGACTCTAAGACATCAATCGAGCCAATGTCCGGATCCTGCCTTTTCCTCTCCCTTTTACGTTCAAATGACAAAAAGGGGTTGAAAAGATGAAGAAGATGTTAATGCTTTTTGCAGGGATCATGCTCTTGCTTGCTCTTTCTGCTTGCGGCCAAAAATCACAGGGTGATGTAGTGAGTGAATTGAATGAGAAGCTTGGCGAAATGAAGGGATATAAAGCTAATGCGAAGATGACATTGAAGATGGGCACCGAACCTCAAGTGTATAATGTGGAGATCTGGCATAAGGACCCTTCCTTTTACCGCGTAAATCTAAAAAATGAGGAGAAGGATCAAAGCCAGATGATTTTGAAGAATGATGATGGTGTGTACGTGTTGACGCCCGCTTTGAACAAAAGCTTTAAATTTCAAAGTGAATGGCCGGAGAACAGCAGTCAGGCTTATTTATTCGAGTCGTTGGTGAAAGACATTACGGAAGATAAAAGTGCAACATATAAAGAAACGGATAAACATTATGTCTTTGAGACGAAAACACGCTACCAAAACAATAAAATGCTACCTTATCAAGAGATTACTATAAACAAAAAGGACTTATCTCCTGCCAGTGTAAAGGTCATGGACCCTGATAAAACGGCATTGGTCCTTGTTGAATTTTCAAAAGTGAAATTCGATACGACTTTTGATAAGGATTCATTTGACATGAAGAAAAACATGACAAGCGCACAGCTTGAAGCGCCTGTGATGGCCGAAGTCCAAAATGAAGGCTTTGCCGTGAAATACCCAGAAAATATTGGTGATATGAGCTTGACGGAAGAAAAGGAAATCAAGACCGATAATGATGGGGAACGTGTCGTTTTGACATATGAGGGCACAAAAAGCTTTACATTGGTCCAGGAAAAAGCTGAAGTGGTCCAAACTTCCGTTTCGACGAATGTGAATGGCGATCCGGTTGATTTAGGTTATACAGTTGGAGCAATGACTGGAAATACGATTTCGTGGACGTTTGAAGGTGTGGATTATATGCTTGCATCAAAGGATTTGACCCAGGAAGAGATGGTCGAAGTGGCCCGTTCCGTTGGGGGAGATCCAGTCAAATAGGTGTGCAAACAAGCTGATGTTTCCCGTCTCCTTATGAAGGTTTCTTCGAGGAATAGTAGGCGGGAAAGCAGCTTGTTATCATTTTAAATGCTTTCAATGGTGGGGATCTGCTTTAGTGAAAAAGCGCTTTATCTTTACAACGGTTGGTTATAAAATGGTCGTATGATGAAAACGTAAACTTCGATAGTGGAAGAATCTTATTGTAAGCATGAGAAAGAAGGAAATGGCTTGGAAACGAAAATATTTCATCGAGATACGTGGGCAGAAGTGAATTTGGACCATATTTATAAAAATATTTCTTCAATGAAAACAAGACTAAGAAATGACGTTAGCCTTTTTGCTGTCGTCAAAGCGAATGCTTATGGCCACGGCGATTATGATGTGGCGAAAACGGCGCTTGAAGCGGGGGCTGATTTTTTAAGCGTAGCCTTCTTGGATGAGGCTCTGTCTTTACGAAAAAAAGGGATTACGGCGCCCATCTTGGTTCTAGGGGCCTCCAGGCCTGAAAGTGCAGCGCTTGCCGCAGAGCAAGGGATTTCCGTGACAGCTTTTGATGAAGCTTGGCTGGAAAGCGCAAAGGCTCAGCTTAAACCGGGACAAGTCCTGCAAGTTCATGTGAAAGTGGATAGCGGTATGGGGAGAATTGGTATACGCGATAAAAGCCAGCTGATGAAAGTGGAAGGTTTGTTAATGCGGGAACCATGCTTTAACTTTCAAGGGATATTCACTCATTTCGCAACGGCAGACGAACTGAAGACAGATCTCTATGAAAAACAGCTTGCTGTATTTAAAGCGATGCTTGCTGAGTTGACGGAACGGCCGGAATATATCCATGCTGCGAATAGTGCAGCATCTCTAAGGTTTGCCGATCCAATATGGAATGCGGTTAGGATGGGAATTTCCATGTACGGATTAAGCCCTTCGATGGAAATGAAGCCGTTATTGCCATTCCCATTACAACAGTCCATCTCATTAAAAACGAAGTTGGTCGCGGTTAAACAGCTTGTGGAAGGTGAAAGTGTAAGTTACGGCGCGACCTATACGGCACAAGGAAAAGAATGGATCGGAACCTTGCCGATTGGTTATGCTGACGGGTGGATTCGCAAGCTTCAAGGTCAGGAAGTGCTTATAGAAGGTATGAGGGTGCCGATTGTCGGCCGGATTTGCATGGATCAGTGCATGATCAAGCTCCCAAGGTCATTCCCTGTTGGGACAGAGGTTACACTCATAGGCGATGACGGGGTTGAATCGATCACCGTGGATGAGATAGCGGCCAAACTGGAAACGATCAATTATGAGGTGACCTGTATGATAGGAGCAAGGGTGCCTCGCGTATATATAAAAGATAATCAGAAAAAACATATCCGCAACTTCATCTTGGAATGATCGGATTGTAAAAAAATCCTAAGATTGTGAATAAGATTTCCTTTATTATGCTGATAATAGGATGGAGAATAGAATATACTCTTTGCAGATAGGAATTTTAATGGTAATATTGAAAAGGATATATAATAAAGGTGTGTAGTGATGGTGGAGGTGTATGTTTGTGTCTGAATCCAGCGCAACAAGAGAGATATTAATTCGATTACCTCAAAATTTTTTAACTGAACTAGATGGGTATGCGAGTGAAGAAAATGTGAATCGCAGTGAATTTATTTATCGTGCCACAAAAATGTATCTTCGTGAACGTAAAAAGAAAGAGTTCCGTGAATCGATGAAACGCGGTTATATTGAAATGGCGGCCATTAATTTAACGATTGCTTCTGAAGCTTTTCAGGCTGAATTCGAGGCTGGTCATTGCGTTGAACGATTAGTTAGCGGAGGCTGAGCCATTGATTGTTGTTAAGCGTGGTGACGTATACTTCGCAGACCTTTCCCCGGTAGTCGGTTCAGAGCAAGGCGGAACCCGTCCGGTATTGATTTTACAAAACGATATAGGTAATCGCTTTAGTCCGACTGTGATCGTGGCAGCCATTACAGCTCAAATTCAAAAAGCGAAATTGCCAACACATGTTGAGATCAATGCAAAGAAGTATGGATTCGAGCGAGATTCCGTCATTTTATTGGAGCAGATCAGGACGATCGACAAGCAGCGCTTAACTGATAAAATTACGCATCTTGACGAACCTATGATGCAAAAAGTCAATGAAGCTTTACAAATCAGTTTGGGTCTCATTGAGTTTTAGAGAAAAGTTTTCCCGTTAACGCGGGCGTTATTATAATACAAATCTTATTTGATGTTATTTAGATGGCACGATTCCTGATGAAGGAATCGTGTTTTTTTTCATGTGCACAATAAGGGGCCAGCAGCTTACCTTCGTGCGATAATTAAGTATGTATAGGCCTTTACAGCAGGAAATTCAAAAAAATTGACGAATAAAAATAATATACGATTAGAATCAAACAGAGCCGTCTTGGTTTTTTGTGTTGAACTGCTCGTTTTTCTTTGAAATATGTTTTTTTCACTCAGGTATTGGGTATAAAGTTATGTTGCAAATATTTAAAGTGAAAACAAAATTGCAATGCTATACTTAAGTGAAAAGTTAGATGGAACTATCATTACAGTTAGTTAACATCCTTGTGACGAGGACAGGAAAACATAGCAATTGTGTTAGAATGGGAGGATATTATGAATCAATTGGTTTACGATTTCATTAAGCAAAATCAAGATTACATCCTGACTGAGTGGATGGATATCATGAAGGAAAGTGCGGACGAAAGATTAATAAAGGTTGTCTCTGATCGGATGTTCACGCAAACGAGCAGTGAATTTATAGATATGATCATCACGAATGTTGATAGTAAAAACAAGGAATTCTCATTGAAGCTTTCAGATTTTGCAGAGAAAGTCGTCCAATTGGGATGGCCTCTTACTTTCGTCAATGAAGGACTTCATAAATTCACGTTGATTGTCATTAATGGAATGGTCGACAAGGGGCTGGTGACTCCGGATAATCAAGTCAATCTTGTTAATCATTTGGATAAATGGGCCACACCGATTAATAATGAAATCGTCAATATATATACGCAAACTTGGGAAAGAACAGTATCGATGCAGAGAATAGCCTTGCAGGAGCTTTCGGCACCGCTCATTCCTGTATTGGAGGGCATTACGGTCATGCCGCTGATAGGCACCATTGATACGGAACGTGCCAAGCAGATAATGGAAAACCTCTTGACCGGTGTCGTTAAGCATAGATCCGAAGTCGTCCTTATTGATATTACGGGTGTGCCGGTAGTGGATACAATGGTTGCCCATCATATCATCCAGGCAGCGGAAGCGGTCCGCTTGGTGGGAGCTAAATGCATACTTTGCGGAATACGGCCGGAAATAGCCCAAACCATCGTTAATCTTGGGATTAATCTAAATGAAGTGATTACTAAAAATACTTTGAAAAAGGGAATTGAAGTTGCATTGGAATTAACGAGCCGCAAGATTGTAGAGGTGGAGGGATAAGTATGAGGATTCCGATATTAAAGCTTTATGACTGCTTGTTGGTCTCGATACAATGGGAATTGGATGATGTAACCGCCCTGCAATTTCAAGAGGATTTACTGCATAAGATCCATGAAACAAGCGCCAACGGCGTTGTCATAGATATTACCTCGATAGATTTTATAGATTCTTTTATCGCAAAGGTATTGGGCGATGTCTTTAGCATGTCCAAGCTCATGGGGGCAAAGGTTGTAATTACGGGAATCCAGCCAGCTGTTGCCATAACATTGATTGAACTTGGAATCAGTCTTGATGATGTTATGACAGCATTAGATTTAGAGAAAGGCCTGGAGAAATTACAACAGGAATTGGGGGATTAAAGAATGGAGTTCCAATCCTGCGTAAAAATAATTAACGAATGGGACATAGTAGCTGCAAGGCAGCTTGGAAGGAATGTGGCTAAAGAGTTGGGATTCGGGACTGTAGATCAGGCCAGGATCACAACGGCTATAAGCGAGTTGGCCAGAAATATATACCTATATGCCGGACAAGGCAGTGTAAGCATAGAAAAGCTAAATAAAAATGGGAAGTCGGGATTGAAAATCATTGCAGAGGACCAGGGGCCGGGAATCGAGGACATCCGCAGGGTCATGGAAGATGGGTATACCACTTCAGGGGGATTGGGTGCAGGCCTTCCTGGAGCCAAACGCCTAATGGATGACTTCGATATCGAATCGATACCAGGTGAAGGGACTACGATCATCGCTACGAAATGGCTCCGTTAGGGGGGGACTATGGATAATAGGGAGAACATGGAGAAAAAGTATCATGAGGCGCTTTCTACTTATCTTAAAGACCAGAATGAGCAGGCACTCTACCAAGGGCAAAAGATCAGCCGCCTACATATAAAATATAATATATCTCCAGAAGAGATCATCAGTATGCATAAAAATAACTTAATGGAACTATACCCTGATCTACCCGGGAAAGTGGTGGATTCGTTCGATTTCCTGCTTGAAGTCATGATGGGATATGGGATTGCCTACCGCGAGCATCAAAGCCTTAGGCATCAACAGCAGGAATTGAAAACGGAAATAGAAATCGCCGCAAATGTTCAGCATACGCTTTTGGGAACGGAAATACCTGATATTAAGGCTCTTGAAATTGGGGCGATCAGTGTTCCTGCCAGACAGATGAATGGAGATTATTATCACTTCGTCCAAGATGAAAACGAGCGTATCGGAGTGGGGATAGCCGATGTCATCGGCAAAGGGATTCCTGCGGCCTTGTGCATGTCCATGATTAAATATGCAATGGATAGTCTTCCTGAGCACCGTCATGAACCGAACAACGTGCTTGAGAGCTTGAACCGCGTCGTCGAGCATAATGTGGATCCCAGCATGTTCATAACGATGTTCTATGGATTGTATGATCCGCATGATAGGAAATTCTCCTATGCTTCGGCTGGCCATGAACCGGGTTTTTATTATGATGCCGCTTCGGGAACTTTTAGCGATTTGGACGCGAAAGGACTTTTGCTTGGAGTCGATAAAAAAACCAGGTACCGCCAATATGAAAAGACGGTCAATCGTGGAGACATGATCATCTTACTATCTGACGGGGTAACGGAGTGCCGGACGAATGATGGGTTTATAGAAAGAGATACACTAATTGGTTTCATTAAGAAGAATATGCATTTGCAAGCCCAGGAAATGGTGAATAATATTTATAAGCAATTGGAGAAAATGCAGAACTTTCAGCTAAGGGATGATTTCACCTTAATAATTTTAAAATCGAATGTTTAGCATTTTTTTCTCTGGGTATAGATATAAGAATGAAGAGGATTTGAAGAGGTGGGTCAAGGATGAATATAACAGTAGATGTCAATGAATTGAATACTGAATTTATAGTAAAACTAAAAGGTGAAATCGATGCTTATACTGCGCCGAAGCTAAGAGAATCACTATTTCCGATATCAGAGCGGGAAAACGTCAAGATCATCATCGATTTGAGCGAGGTCTCCTACATGGATAGCACAGGTCTTGGAGTATTTGTCGGTGCATTTAAAAGTGTCAGGGCAAATAATGGCGAATTCACTTTAGTTGGTTTATCAGAAAGGCTACGACGGTTATTTGATATTACGGGTCTTGCAGATATCATTGATATAAAAAGTGGTACAGAGGGTGGGTTAGAATGAGTCAAGTATATGATTACATCGAAATGAAAATACCTGCAAAACCCGAGTTCATCGGTGTCATTCGTTTAACACTTTCTGGAATAGGCAGTCGGATGGGGTTTGCCTATGAGGAAATCGAGGATTTGAAGATCGCTACAAGTGAAGCATGTACGAATGCGGTTCAGCATGCATATAAAGATTCCGAAAAAGGTGAAGTGAAGGTTAGCTTTGGCCTTTATCCAGATCGTTTGGAGGTCATGGTTTCTGATAGTGGTAAGAGCTGTAATTTCGAAGAGGTTCGCCAAGGTCTCGGTCCGTACGAGAATGGGCAAAAGGTCGAGCTCATGAGAGAAGGCGGCTTGGGTCTTTACCTCATTGAAACACTGATGGACGATGTGAAAATCCATCAGCATGACGGGGTTACTGTTTTTATGACTAAGTTCTTAGAAGGAGAGCAGGTGGAGATGGATGCAAAAACAGTCTCAACCTAATCAGGCACAAAAAGAACAAGTAAATGAATGGATTAGAGCGTATCAGCAAAACCAGGATGATGAAGCGCAAAGCAATTTAGTCATCCATTACAAAGGTTTGGTTGAAACGATCTCACGTAAGTACGCAAAAGGCAAGTCGTTTCAGGAGGATATTTCTCAAGTCGGAATGATTGGTTTATTAGGTGCCATCAGACGATATGATGAATCCTTCGGCAAAAGCTTTGAAGCGTTTGCCGTACCTACGATAATCGGTGAAATCAAAAGGTTTTTACGTGACAAAACCTGGAGTGTCCATGTACCAAGAAGGATAAAGGAACTTGGACCGAAAATCAGGGTGACGGTCGAGGAACTGACGACGACATTGCACCGTTCGCCAAGAATCGATGAAATAGCCGATAGCATAGGTGTGACCGAGGAAGAGGTTCTGGAAGCGATGGAGATGGGGAAAAGCTATCAAGCTTTATCTGTCGATCATTCCATTGAAGCGGATTCCGATGGCGGTACCGTCACCTTGCTTGATATATTTGGTAATGTGGATGAAGGTTTTGAAAGGGTCAATCAGCGACTTGTTCTTGAAAAGGTGCTTCACGTTTTGAGTGACCGTGAAAAGATGATCATCCAGCACACCTATTTAGAGAATTTAAGCCAAAAAGAAGCCGGTGATAAACTTGGAATTTCCCAAATGCATGTGTCGAGACTCCAGCGCCGTGCTATCAAGAAACTTCAAGAGGCGATTAACGCTGAAAACTCGGAGTTAATTCAGTGATCAAAGATATTCTCAAAGAAAAAAGAATTGAAATCCTTGCCTCCCAGACCTCTAAAAACGGGATGGTTTATTGCGGTGATGACTACTTTTTTCTTGATACGGAAGAATATTTTGTATGTGTTTTGGCAGATGGGCTGGGCAGTGGAAAATATGCTTACGAATCCTCCCATGCTGTCATCGAGGAAGTCAAGCGCAATCATGAGTTGGATGTCGAATCACTGATGGCCGTATGCAATCAGGTTTTGATCGACAAGCGGGGAGCGGCCGTATCCATTTTGAAAATTTTTTACGAGAAGAATGAATTTGTATATAGTTCCGTAGGTAACATCCGTTTTTTTCTGTATAATCCCAAGGTCGACAAGCTTGTTTACCCGTTGCCTGTTACAGGATATCTATCGGGCAGGAAGCAAAAATACAGGACGGAAAGATACAAGTATGAACCAAATGCAAAATTCATTCTTCATTCGGATGGCCTTGAACTTAAGGGAGCTAAATCTTTTTTAAAAAGGCAGGCTCCCATCGTTCTGAATGCTAAAGACATTTTGGAAAGCAGTCCAGCAACTGCAGACGATACGACATTCATTTTAGGAAGCTTACTTTCGCTGTAATTCGGAAGTGAGCTTTTTTTGTATGGAGTTCGCAACTTCATTCCTGATTTGCTAGACTGTATATATGAGTTCGAAAGGGTGGAGGGAAACGTTATGATCGTTATGGAAGATACGTTGAAAGAATTGATTAAACAAATATCCAATGAACTAAGTTTGAAAAATCACCAAGTTCAAAACGTGATACAAATGCTGCAGGAAGGGAATACGGTCCCTTTTATTGCCCGCTATAGAAAAGAAATGACAGGCTCGCTCGATGAAGTTCAGATCCGTTCGATTATGGAAAGGTGGAATTATCTAGAGAATCTTGGCCAGAGGAAAGTGGAAGTTACACGTTCGATCGGGGAACAGGGAAAATTGACGGATGAATTGAAAAGGCAAATCGAAAAGGCGGCAAAATTGCAGGAAGTGGAGGATTTATATAGGCCATTCAAGCAAAAAAGAAGGACGAAAGCCACAGTCGCGAAAGAAAAGGGGCTTGAACCATTCTCCAGTTGGCTGCTTGAATGCCATTTGGACGCCCGGGTCAATGAAAAAGCCGCGGAATTCATATCAGCAGAAAAAGAAGTTCCTTCTATTGAAGAGGCTATTGCAGGAGCGCAGGATATAATTGCTGAACATATTTCCGATGATGCAGAATTGAGGAAGTGGATAAGGGCCGAGATTTTCAAAGCTGGAAAAGTGGTTTCCGTTGTTAAGAATCAAGATAAGGACGAGAAAAGAATCTTTGAAATGTATTATGAATACGAGGAGCCGGTGCAAAGGATCGTACCGCACCGGGTTTTGGCACTTAATAGAGGTGAAAAGGAAGAGGTATTGCGGATATCGCTTCAACCGCGAACTGAAATCATCATCGGACATCTTGAGCGCAAAATCATCAAAAATGTCCATTCTGAAGCAAAGGATGTTCTTAAAACTGCGATTGAAGATGGACTCAAACGTTTGATCATGCCGTCGGTTGAGCGGGAAATCAGAAAAGAACTGACTGAAAAAGCCGAGGATCAGGCCATTCATATTTTTTCGGAAAACTTGCGTAATCTGCTTCTTCAGCCTCCGCTCAAGGGGAAAGTGGTACTTGCCCTCGATCCCGCTTACCGAACGGGCTGTAAATTGGCTGTCATTGATGAAACGGGTAAGGTGCTGGACATCAGTGTAATATATCCTCATCCGCCTGCTGCCAAGCTTCAGGCTGCAAGAGAAAAAACGATTGAGATAATCGAACGGTTCTCGGTTGAGATTGTAGCGATCGGCAATGGGACGGCATCACGTGAATCAGAGCAATTCGTTGCAGATATTTTAAAAGAAGTGAACGCCAATGTCTCTTATATTATCGTCAATGAAGCGGGAGCCAGTGTGTATTCTGCCTCGGACATTGCCCGTGAAGAGTTTCCGGATCTGCAAGTGGAACAGAGAAGTGCCGTGTCGATAGGAAGAAGGCTTCAAGATCCCCTCGCGGAACTTGTTAAAATCGATCCCCAATCAGTTGGGGTAGGCCAATATCAACATGATGTTTCCCAGAAAAAGCTGGCGGGATCCCTCTCTTTTGTAGTGGAAACAGCTGTTAACCAAGTGGGGGTGAACGTCAATACCGCTTCATCTTCCCTATTACAATATGTAGCTGGTTTATCAAAATCCGTTGCTCAAAATATCGTCAAGAAAAGGGAAACGGAAGGGAAGTTTTCAAGCAGGAAAGAATTGAAGAAAATACCCCGTCTTGGATCCAAAACGTATGAACAGTGCATAGGGTTTCTGCGCATCATCAATGGCGATGAACCTTTGGACCAGACCGCAATTCATCCCGAGAACTATGGTGCCGTGAATAAACTGTTGAAGAAAATGGGATTCACATCACGGGATTTAGGCAGTGAGGCATTGAATGAGGAATTAATCAAATTAAATCCAGCTCAATTGGTCGATGAATTGGAAATAGGGGAAATTACGATTAAAGATATCATTGAGGATTTACTGAAGCCGGGAAGAGATCCTCGTGATGAATTATCAAAACCACTGCTTAAGCAGGATGTGCTGAAAATGGAGGATCTACAAGTTGGGATGGAATTGCAAGGTACAGTGAGGAATGTAGTGGATTTCGGCGCGTTTGTGGATATTGGTGTTAAACAGGATGGGCTGGTGCATATATCAAAACTGAGCAATCGGTTCGTTAAGCACCCGCTGGATGTAGTTGCCGTTGGGGATGTAGTGACGGTTTGGGTCGAGCAAGTCGACGCCCAAAAGCAAAGGGTATCTTTAACGATGCTCCAGCCAAAGGAACAAAACTAGCCCGCGGCAGGCTCCTTCTTTAATTAGAGGGAGTTTTTTTGCAATTTTACAACCGGGGGCTCTCTTTTCTTTGATAAAAAAACCAGCATTGATTCAACATCTTCACTTGATAATAATCCTTGTCATGAAAGGCTTTACGGATTTGATTTTGGAACCAATTAGGCATAGCTTTTCCTCCTTTAGTCTCCTATTGTATTATTAGTCTATGTTATAATGGGTTGTCCTGTTACCAGGGAATAGGAGGGGGAAATGAAAAATCGGGATTTGCAAAAGCTAGTCGAAGAAATTTCTGTGGAATACTTTAATAAAAGATTTACACACCTTGCCAGTTTTAATCCGCGCCTTCGGACGACAGGTGGCCGTTACTTGCTGCATTCACATAATATAGAAATCAATAAGAAGTATCTTGATGAACGCGGGATGGATGAAATGATCGGGATCATAAAGCATGAATTATGCCATTACCACCTTCATATCGGGAAGAAGGGGTATCAGCATCGTGATGCGGACTTCAAGCTTTTACTCAATAAAGTGGGTGCTCCAAGATTCTGCACTCCATTGCCATCAAATCAGATAAAGAGAAAAATGAATACAATCCAATATAAATGTGAAGACTGTCACCAGGTATATATGAGAAGAAAGCGAATCGACACTTCGCGTTTCGTTTGTGGTAAATGCCGTGGAACCTTGAGTTATCAAGGGTTTTTGGAGGGTGAATCAAAAATATAAAAAAACACAAAAGAACTCTTGACTTTAAGTTGTAACCTCTTTATAATCATAAGAGTCGACAAGATAACAACTTGTTCTTCACGACAACCACGAAGGTCCTTGAGCATGAAAAAGGAACCCATTTACATTATTCCGCAGTAGCTCAGTGGTAGAGCATTCGGCTGTTAACCGAACGGTCGTAGGTTCGAGTCCTACCTGCGGAGCCATTTTTTTGGGGAAGTACTCAAGAGGCTGAAGAGGCGCCCCTGCTAAGGGTGTAGGTCGCGTAAGCGGCGCGAGGGTTCAAATCCCTCCTTCTCCGCCAGTTACATATTATAATCAAGGCCCATTGGTCAAGCGGTTAAGACACCGCCCTTTCACGGCGGTAACACGGGTTCGAATCCCGTATGGGTCACTTTCTTACATATAACATGGTCCCGTGGTGTAGCGGTTAACATGCCTGCCTGTCACGCAGGAGATCGCGGGTTCGATTCCCGTCGGGACCGCCATTTTTTTTAAAACAATTGCTAAAATGAAATTTTTGTGATATAATATTAACCTGGCTGTTAATCATCACAGATCATTGGGCTATAGCCAAGCGGTAAGGCAACGGATTTTGATTCCGTCATGCGAAGGTTCGATCCCTTCTAGCCCAGCCATTT
>NZ_CP017080.1:4800000-4917500 GCF_001645685.2 Peribacillus muralis
ACATTCGAGGTTAGAGTCAGGATCACATTCATGTTCGTGATTCATATTACATGTCCATTTTTGCTTCGAATCCATAACTGATATCACATAATACATGTCTAAACGATCAACAGGGACATCTATCGACGAAAACACCTCATGGCTTCCGCTCCAAAGGACTCCCCTCCCCCACATATATGTAAATGAATAGATTAGATAGCAATCCATCACAGTTTTTAGTATGATGAAACGTAGGGATTTTTTCAAATTAACTGGGAGGTTCAACATACATGAGCTTACTTTCTATAGATAAATTGGCACACAGCTTTGGCGATCGCACCTTATTCAAGGATGTTTCCTTCCGCCTGATGGCTGGTGAACATGTCGGGCTCGTCGGGGCGAATGGTGTCGGAAAATCAACGATGATGAATATCATCACAGGGCAGCTTATCCATGATGAAGGCAGGGTCGAGTGGACTCCCGGCGTCGAATATGGCTACCTTGACCAACATACGATCCTTGAAAAAGGAAAATCGATCCGCGATGTCCTAAGGGATGCTTACCTACCTTTATTCGAGCAGGAAAAGGCACTTAATGAGGTAACCGAGAAAATGGGTACGGCAACTCCCGAAGAGCTTGAAGAGCTTTTGGAGCAAATGGGGGAAATCCAGGACAAGCTTGAAGCGGGCGGCTTTTACAATCTGGATATCAAAATTGAAGAAGCGGCACGCGGACTGGGCTTGGATGCAATCGGGCTGGACCGGGACGTTTCGGCGCTAAGCGGCGGACAACGGACAAAGGTTTTACTGGCTAAGTTACTTTTGGAACAGCCTGAAGTACTGCTCCTTGATGAACCGACGAACTATTTGGATGTGGAGCATATCCGCTGGCTGAGCAGCTACTTAAAGGAATACCCGCATGCATTTCTTTTGATTTCGCATGATACCGAGTTCATGAACGGTGTCGTTGATGTCATTTTCCATCTGGAGTTTTCCAAGCTGACCCGTTATACGGCAACTTACGAAAAGTTCCTTGAGCTTGCTGAGTTGAATAAGAACCAGCATATCAACGCATACGAAAAACAGCGTGAATTCATTAAAAAGCAGGAAGATTTCATTGCGAAAAATAAAGCCCGCTACTCAACGACAGGCCGGGCAAAGAGCCGACAAAAGCAATTGAATCGCATGGAGCGGATCGATCGTCCGGAAACGGCCATGAAACCGACCTTCGATTTCAAGGAATCACGTGCAAGCAGCCGTTATGTCTTTGAAGGGGAAGATTTGGAGATCGGCTATGACCGTCCATTGCTTCCGAAGCTGTCGATGACCATCGAGCGGGGAGAGAAAATCGCCGTGGTCGGCTGTAACGGAGTCGGGAAATCGACGCTGTTAAAAACGATTTTAGGTAAAATCGATCCTCTTGGCGGAAAACGATCACTTGGCGATTTCCTCTTTTCTTCTTATTTCGAGCAGGAAGTGAAGGCAGGAAATACGACACCTATCGATGAGGTCTGGAACGCCTTCCCGCATCTCGACCAACCGCAAGTACGCGCAATCCTTGCCCGTGTCGGTTTGAAAAACGAGCATATCACACGTCCAATGAGCCATCTAAGCGGTGGTGAGCAAGCCAAAGTGCGTCTATGTAAGCTTATGCTTACCGAGAGCAACTGGCTATTGTTCGATGAACCGACGAACCATTTGGATGTCGTTGCCAAAGAAGAGCTGAAGCGTGCATTGAAAGAGTATAAAGGGACGATCCTCCTCGTATGCCATGAACCTGATTTCTATGAAGATTGGGTCACGAAGGTATGGGATGTCGAAGAGTGGTCGGGCAATAATTAATCACGTTTATTTAGAGGGTGTCCGCTTAGAAACCGGGCACCTTCTTTTCATATAAAAAAAGACTGAAGGGGCATAAAGAATCTCCCTTTCAGTCAGATACTCATTTCATTTGCACAAGTTTTTTTTTCGCCAATTCAGATCCCAGGAATTTCGCTAATTCAAGCATGCCATATTGGCCCGCCGCTTCCTCAGCGTCTCTGTTATAATTCGTATTGGTATTGATGTCATATGTATAGATTTCACCAGCGCTGTTACGAATGAATTCAATTCCGGCAATCGAAATTCCATTGTCTTTTAGAAACGCTTCATATTTCTCGATGATCGGATCATGAAAATCTTGCACAATTTGAAATTTCGGTTTTTCTTCCACCTCTTCCCCGATCGGGCAGAATAGGTCACCGATTTGACATGCATCTGCCGGACAAAGCTCGAAGCCTTCGGATGTATCAACCTCCACCGCATAAATGAACTTGCCACCCACGAATTCACAACGAGTGATGAATGGCTCGGGGGCTTTTATGTATTCCTGAATCAACGTAATTCCATCAACCGGCTCATCGAATTGCGGACCTTCCACATATTGTTTCAATGCTTCTATAGAGTGAAATAATTGAACACCAAGCCCTTTACCTGCACGGTTATGTTTCGTGATGAACGAAGCGACATCTAGTTTCCCGGCTGCCTTGATGATATTTTCCTTACCTACAGCTGCTATCGTTTTCGGCGTTTGTATTCCAGCCTTCGTCAGTGCCGTATACTGATTGACCTTGCTGACCTCCAACCGCAGCGCCCGTGATCCATTGAAGACCGTACGATCATGCTGTTCAAGCCACGCTAGCACAGCTTCTGTCAATTCAGGCGCAAATCGGTGCCCGCGAGTATGTGAGCTTGCACTCATACGGCTATAAAAAACGCCCTCTGGCGGCTCTTCTGTTAAATCCACCACACCTTGATCAAGATGCCATTCTTCATAGGGAAGTTCTAACTCTCTCATTCTTTTCGTTAAATGGGCAGTCCATTCCTCATTTTCATGAATGATATAAGCTTTACTCATAAAAGGTTCCTCCTGAAATGTTTAACATTTTATCTCTTTAATTGTGATTGTATCCTTATACCCGTTCAGCCACCAATGTATATGTCTTTGGAATCCCGATATCGTGGATTTTGTGATTCGGTTCTTCTTCAAGCACTTTAATGACAAGACCTGATTGGCCTATTGCCGTGATAAGCTCGCCGATTGTCCATTTACGCTGGACAACCTTTGAAAGGCCCCCTTTTTCTTCATCGGGCATATGCTTGGAAAAAGCGACCTCGTTGTTTTCGATTGCCGGAGCGAAATAGTTGCCTGCAACCTTATGTTTTTTTCCAGTGGAAGTGATCAGCTTCGTTGAAATCGGATGGAATTCATGTAGGATGAATTGGCCTCCCGGTCTCAGCATCTCTTTTATTTTTTCGAATAATGGCTGCAGATCGATCAAGTAGTGCAGCACGCCCAGTTCCATTAACACCAAATCCTGATTCCCGGAAACATGCTCTTCTGGTAAGGAGAGGACATCGGAAACGATATAATCGATGGTGACACCGGCTCCGATAGCAAGCTCCATAGCAAATGCCGCGTTTTCCCGGGAAAAGTCGACAACCGTAACGGAAGCACCCAATATCGCCAGGGCAACCGCTTTAACACCGTTCGAACCCATTAAATGCGTGATTTTTTTATCCTTGGCCTCGCCTATATATTTATAAAATGGATGCAATCTCCATTTTGGATTTTGCTTGATTTTAGCGGCAACTTCGACGGGCTCGCCATACCGATTGACCAGCGCCAAATAATTATTCTGGTTCCATGCCTGTTCATTTTCGATTGTGAAGCCCTGCTGCTCGGCAGATAGGTAAGCATGGATCTCTGCACTGTATCTTTTCATTTCGTCATCGTACAAATGACTGTACAGCGACCGGCACCAGACAACCGTATCACCAAGTGGAATCGACAAGCGGTAAGGATCGGTTTTTATGGTCGTGTTATACCTACAGCCAACCGTGATGGAAATACCCTGAACCTCCATTGTAAATGAGGCACGCTCAGGACTTCTTTCAGGACTTGTCGGGGAGTATGCGCCGAAATGGGTCAAGGCCTCGTTGAAAACGTCCCATTGCACGTCCAGGTCGATGCCCTCGACCTCTACATCCACTCCTTGGACAAATAGGGCAGACCGGCCTGTAAATTGATAAGGGATATTGGCCTCGTCCAGCAGCCCCCCCATTAATGTGATTGTATGATAATAGCTTGCCTTCATAGTAACCTCCTAATCATCAAAAGCACCTTCCGATTATTCTTCCATGGCCAGTACTAAGCCATTTTTCGTTATCGCAATCAGCTCTTCATCCTCGCGGTCAATACCATAGACGAGTAATGTAACGAGCATATATATGGCTCTGAAGCGGGCTAACTGCTCCGTTTCCTTGTCGATGTCCCCATAGACCTCAAAAAATGCTTGGCGTGCATTGCTTGGGAAATAACTGTAAAGAAAGGCGATGTCTATGGCTGGACTTCCGATATGGACATCTCCCCAATCAAGGATACCTGCAAGAATGCCCTCTTCATCCAGTAGGACATTCCGGACATGAATATCCCCATGAACGAGTGTTGAGGACTCCGGCACCTCCATATCGCCCAGCCTTTCAACAAAGCATGTAACCGAATGTGCCTGTTCCATATGTCCCAGCTTTTCCAGCGTTGCGGCATGCTCCTGCAGCGATTTTCGGCGAAAGGCTACATCGAGCCTTCTCAACCCATCAGGCTCCACACCTGCCTTCCTAGCCTTATCGAGCGGAAAGCTGTGGAGACTTTTCAGGAAGCTGGCCAATCTTTTCGCGGATTCAACCTTATTTGCAAAAGATTCTTCTATAGGCAGCTGTCCCCTTACCATCTTATATCCGGCAAAGGGATACGGATAGATGGCACTTGGCTTCCCAAAAAAGATCGGTTCAGGGATAAAAAGCGGCAAAGTTCCAGCAATGGAAGGCAAAAGGCGATTCTCCACCTGAATCAACGTTACCGCAAGCGGACGGCGCGGGAACCGGAATACAAACTCACCATCGATTTGCATGACGGTGTTATCGAACCCTTCCCCTAGCTGCTTGATTTCCTTCCATTGAATTTCAGGAAACTGCTGCCTGATCAATTTTCCCGCAAGCTCCAATGAAACTGGATATTCTGCCACCCAAGGCTTCTCCACTCCCGTCTCCTCCTTTTACCGGTTTCTTCCTCTGTTGGAGCTGCTGCCGGAGCCACCCCTTCGGCTGCTCGGTCCTTGTGCATCCGCCCCTTTGGAGCCGCGTCCTGCTTGGCGTCCACCTCGTGGATTTTCCCATTTTTGCGCACTTCCATTTTCAGGGCGTTTCACTCTTGAATCCTCTCGCTTCGGCCCTCGTCCTCTTTCCGCCCGGCCCCCACGTGGTTTCTCCTTGTCCAGCTCACGATTGTCGGCTTGGTTCACGGAACGGTGGCTGCCCCTGTTCGGCCCTCTCGTATCTATTCGCTCCCGGTGGCGTCTTCCCCCGCCAGAACGCGGGCGGCGGGCACCGTCTTCAGCGGAATCTTCATATCGCTTCCTTTTATGTGCCACTTCATCAGGCTGGAACATTTTCACGCCTTCAATCGTCCTTCTTTCGATTTTCATGGAAATTCCTTTTTCCACTTCACTTAAAAGCTGAAGGTCCTTCGTCGCGATGAAGGTTACAGCAAGGCCATTCTCCCCTGCCCGGCCTGTACGGCCAATTCGATGGATGTAACTTTCCGCATCCTCTGGGACATCATAATTAAATACGTGCGTCACGCCTTCTACATCAAGACCCCGTGCCGCAACGTCGGTAGCCACCAAGTATTGTAGCTTTGCATCCCTGAAGTTTTTCATGACACGTTCACGCTTCGCCTGTGAAAGGTCCCCGTGCAGTTCCTCGGAATTGAAGCCAGCTGCCTTTAGGGCATCATTCAAGACAGAAACACGGCGTTTCGTCCGGCAAAAAATAATGGCGAGATATGGCTGTTCTTCCTTTAGCATATTCATTAACGAAGACTGCTTGGCACGGTCTGTCGTCTCGATGACGAGCTGCCGGATTTGCTCGACCGTGACCTGCTCAGCCTTTACAGCGGCAGTCAACGGTTTATCCATATACCGTTTAGCCAGCTGATGCACTTGTTCAGGCATCGTGGCGGAAAACAGCAGGGTTTGGCGTTGCTCGGGAAGCTGCCCCATGATCTCCTCCACCTCAGGTAAAAAGCCAATATGGAGCATTTGATCAGCTTCATCGAGCACGAGCGTCCGCGTTTCGGAAAGGTCGATGGTTCCTCTTCGCAAATGGTCCAATAGCCTACCTGGCGTGGCGACGACCACCGATATATTTCTTGTCAGCTTTTTCATTTGCTGCTCGACATCTTGTCCGCCATAAACGGCAAGCACCTGTAGCTCTTCGATTTCATTGGCGAATTTTTTCAATTCCGCAGTGATTTGCAATGCCAACTCCCTTGTTGGCGTGACGATCAGCGATTGAATATGGGAGGCTGCCGGATCGACTTTTTCCAGGATTGGCAGCAGGAAAGCCAACGTTTTCCCCGTCCCTGTCTGTGCCTTCCCAATGACGTCCCTTCCTGCCAGGATATCAGGAATCGCTTTTTCCTGAATCGGAGTTGGGGTGGAGATTCCTATTTGCTTTAATATCGTATGAATCGCCGGGCTGACGCCAAGGTCGATGAAATTTTTCATGTTATTGCCTACTTTCTGAATTTCTTCATTTTATTCAACGGTTAATCGACTGGAAGGAATAGTTGCATCTTCCTTCTCTGGTCATTTTTCTTATTCTGAGCTATTTGTAAGTATATCATTATCTAAATTAGAGAAAACCCGTCACATAAAATTTTTCATGCTATTGTACTTTAGTTATTTTTCTAATATAATTTATAAGATTTTATTATTGAAACATAAATCGAGCTACTTACTTGGGAAAAATGGTAAGCATCTCCTCCTTGTAGTGCTTTGCAAGGATTTTTTGTATATAAAAAAGGGAGTGACCGCATGTTTAAATTAAAAGAACGGAATTCAAATATCAAGACGGAAGTGCTTGCGGGGCTTACAACCTTCTTAACGCTGGCTTACATCATCGTTGTAAACCCCATGATCCTTTCCGATGCCGGTGTTCCCTTCGATCAGGCATTCACGGCAACCATCATTGCCATAATAGTCGGTACCCTATGCATGGCCCTTTTAGCCAATTATCCTATTGTCATAGCGCCGGCAATGGGTTTGAACGCCTATTTTGCCTACTCGGTCCTGGGAACCCATGATATCTCATATACTGTCGCCTTTTCGGCAGTCTTTGTTACCGGGATCATATTCATCCTTTTATCGCTCACTTCATTCCGGTCGAAATTGATCGAAGCCATCCCCAACAATCTAAAGCATGCAATCAGTGCCGGGATCGGTCTTTTCATCACGTTCATCGGGCTTCGTCTCTCGGGTGTCGTAACACAGCATGAATCGAACCTTGTTACGCTTGGGAGCTTCAGGGAGCCGAGTGTAGCACTCACACTGGTCGGTCTCGTCATAACGATCGTGCTGATCGTCCGGAATGTACAGGGAGCGATATTCATCGGCATGATCCTGACGGCCATCATCGCTTTCTTTACAGGTCAGTTGAAAATCAATGGTCTTGTGTCGACGCCTTCATTACCAGAAGGAATCATTGTGGCGAATCCGATCACCTCCATTGCGGATGTCATCAACTATGGACTATACGGCGTCGTCTTCTCCATTCTGCTTGTCATGCTTTTCGATACGACGGGAGCTCTATTAGGAATCGTGCGGCAGGCTGGATTGCTGAAGAATAATAAGCTTGAAAAATCAGGCAGTGCCTTTTTTGCGGATTCAGTCGGCACGACCGTCGGCGCCATGTTCGGTACAAGCCCGACGGCAGCATCGGTTGAGTCTTCCGCAGGAGTAGGGGCGGGCGGCAAGACAGGTTTAACCGCACTTGTAGTCGCCATCCTTTTCTTGATAACCGCTTTTTTCAGCCCGCTGATAGGGGCTGTTTCGAATGTAGCGGCCATCACGGCTCCAAGCTTGATCATCGTAGGAAGCATGATGATCAAAAGCATAAACGAAATTGACTGGACACACTTTGATGAATCATTCCCAGCCTTCTTGGTCATTGTCGCCATGCCGTTAACATCGAGCATTGCCAATGGGATAGCTCTAGGATTCATCGCCTACCCCATTTTAAAAATGGCCAGAGGGAAGTTTCGTGAAGTGCACCCCTTCGTGTACATCTTTGCCATCCTATTTCTTTATCAACTGATCTTTCTAGCTTGATCGTTTCAAGAGGGGCCCAATGGGTCCCTCTTTTTACATAAATAAAGAAGGATATCCAACTTGTCGTCAGATATCCTCCTCCATATATTCACTGATTCATTTGATCAAGGAAATCTCCAAGAAGATCGTCGAGGTTCTCCTCTTCCGGCTCCGGTTCTTCCTCTTGCCGTTCGGACTCATTCAGGCTCCAGTCAAAGTCATCCAATTCCTTCTTGGGCAAGTCTTCCTGGATTGCCGTGTTTGGATCGTCTTCCTCCGGTTCGGCCTGTATATATGGTTCCTCATTCAATTCATTGCCGTTCAAGGACGCAAGCAAGGCCGTCGCGCGCAATGGATCGGACAAAAGGTGATACATGATCGTTCCGAGCATAGCTTCTGAATGGGAATGCTTGAGCCAATCACGCTGGGATTTGCTTAGCTTGTTCGGCATGGGCAGGGCGATCATTTCCCGATCCTGATGGGTGGCCTGCCCGACACCATCGAGAACATACTCGGCAATTTTACTGGAAAAATTCCTTCTTTCCGTTTCCTTCAATTTCTGCAGCAGCCTTAACGTATAGTCCGACACATCAGAAGGGATACGAAAAGTGATGGCTTGTCCTCTCTTGATTTCAGAAGAAGCTGTTTTTTTCATTCTCTCACCTATTTAATGGAACCTGTTCTTTGTTCTTTCCTTTTGGGATGGGCTTGATTTTGTTCTTTTTTTGCATTCCTGCGATTGAAGTCCGAAATCAATTTATAATAGGCGTTTGCCATCATCCAAACGCTTTCCCGCTCGTCTTCGAAAAAGTCGATATTATAGCCATCGAAATTTTGGTTCAATGTTTTCAAGTAATCTTTCAGGACAATCGAACCCCCGCCAACAAAATAGCAAATTTCCGTTTGCGAATTCTTTTGCCAGACGTTGCGCAGGTGGCGATATTGTTTCTTCGCAAGCTCACCTAAAATACGGTCGACGATATCATGCACGCTTGTCCTGCTTCCGCGGACCATGATATGATTGCGGTCGTTTTTCTTCGTGATGATTTCGACGACATCACGCCTGCTGTCCAGCTCGACGCCATGTTTTTTCCTGATTTCCTCACGGATCGACTCCAGTGCTTCAGCAACTCCCAAGTTGAAACCTTGCGCCTTATCGTCATCTACTTTACGATTTTTAATGACCGCGATATCCGTCGAAAGTCCGCCGATATCCTGAATCAGGATTCTTCTATCTATTAATTCACGGTTGATGATATTCAAGTCATTATCCATGACTAAATTGATATAAGCGGCAAAGCCCTCTGGATAGACCTTTACCTCATCGAATTTGATATTGACCTTCAACCCCTGATATTTAGGGGTAATCAAAAATTCCACCTGATGGACGGAACCTAATAGCTTCGAGCGGTAGCCGACGTCTTTCCCTTCTTTAACCTCACGAAGGGGCAGGCCCGTTCCAAGAGTATAATTGGCTTCCACAACATTGTTCACTTTTTTGAACACATCATTGTTCCCCTGTTTGACAGCGTCCAATGCCAGGGCTGCAAAAAGCATGACCAACGTTTGATCTTCTTCCGATTTACTGCTTCCCATATCCAATTCGGTTGGGTTATCACTCTTCGTCGCCAGATTCCCGACACGATAGATGGCATTATTATCTTGCAGGGCTGGTGAATGAACCCTGATATGAATCCCTTCGAGCGGGTTTTTTTCATCAAGTTCCTCAATCCCGATGACCGGGCGATCTTCTATGTCCTTTGCAATGACATTCGGTATATATAGCTCTGACTCTAACTTTCCAAAAATAGCTTTGATAGCATCATTACCTACGTCTACTGCTGCGATTCTAGAACTCATCTAAAAACATCCCCTTTTTCATAGAAAAAATTTAAGTGAAGCATTCTTCTCAAGGATAGAAAAAACTCCCACGATAGTCAATCCTTCATAAGTTGTAGCTATATTTGTCGAAATGTTTTCAAATTGTTTACAATAGGAACAAATATGTACACACCATATATATAGCCATGTGTACATGATTGTAAACATGTTTACGTTTTTGTGTACAAATCATCTTTTTCTGTTTACATGTTTACGTTTTTGTAAACAACCAAATAATGTATTTCATTAACACCTCCCTTCTTCAAAAAACAAGCGTATAAAAGGTGGATTTGGGCATGGTAATAAATGGACAATTCACTATTGGACTGTAATGGAGGTATTTAAATGACTGAGACAAATACAGATCTTCCTCAATTTCCGGAGCCCTTTTGGCGCAAGGCAATAAATTTGCCCTCGTTTTCTAAGTTGGATTCGGATATCACCACAGATATCTTGATCGTCGGCGGCGGAATTACTGGAATCACTTCTGCTTACCTTCTAGCAAAGCAGGGAGTAAAGGTCACACTGATTGATGCAGGCAAAATACTTAATGGAACGACAGGACACACGACAGCGAAAATCACGGCCCAGCATGGCCTCATTTACGATCAATTGATTACGGATCATGGAGCAGGGAAGGCCAAGCTTTATTATGAAGCGAATGCTGAAGGGATGCAGCTGATCAAGGACCTGGTCGCCGAGCATTCCATCGACTGTAACCTGACCGCTCAGGATGCTTATGTCTACGCAAATACCGAGGAATATAAAAACAAAATCCAAAAGGAACTGAAAGCCTATCAAAAGCTTGGCATTAGGGGTGATTACACCGACGAAATCCCATTCTCCTTCCCTTGCAAAGCGGCCGTGATCATGAAGGATCAAGCCCAGTTCCACCCGTTGAAATATTTAACGGCGCTGATCTCCACAATCCAGGAAGCTGGCGGCACAATTTACGAATATACAACGGCAATGAAGATTGAAGACGGCGATCCACCGACCGTCTTGACTGATACGGGGCATAGCATAAAAAGCAAGCAAGTAATCGTGGCTTCCCACTTCCCTTTCAATGATGAGACTGGCCTATATTTCGCACGTGTACATGTAAAAAGGTCGTATGTGCTGGCTATAAGGACCGAGCGGGAGTATCCCGGCGGCATGTATTATTGTGCAGACAGCCCTTCACGTTCCCTTCGCTACACGGAAGGAGACGATGGCGAAAAACTGATCCTTGTCGGCGGAGATGGCCATAAGACGGGGCAGGGAGTCTCGACGATCGAGCATTATGAAGCTTTGAAGGACTTCAGCTCCACCTATTTCGATGTTACGGATATTCCTTATCGCTGGTCGGCACAAGATATCGTGACACCGGATAAGATTCCCTTCGTCGGTCCGGTGACCCCCAATCATCCAAACGTCCTCATTGCTACCGGTTACGCGAAATGGGGCATGACCAATGGATCGATCGCCGCCAAGATCATGACCGACCATATTTTGCAAAAGGAAAATCGGTATGCCGATTTGTATAACCCTTCCCGCTTAAAGGGTTTGATGAATATGGTCGAAGACAATGCCGATGTAGCGAAGCATATGATTAAGGGTAAATTGGCTGTCATTCATAAATCCCCTGAGGACTTGGGCATCGATGAAGGGGCAATCGTGAAGGTCGACGGAGACAAGGCTGGCTGTTACCGCGATCATGACGGCCAGCTCCATATCGTCGACTCCACATGTACACATATGGGCTGTGAGGTTGTCTGGAACAGCGGCGACCGTACATGGGACTGCCCATGCCACGCCTCCCGCTTCTCCATCACCGGGGAGGTTCTGGATGGCCCGGCTGTCGAGCCATTGAAGAAAATTCGTTAACGGCCCTCACCTAATGGTCGACTAGGTCGGCCGTTTTCCTTATACTGAAGTTACTGCATGAACGAATCGTTGCAAATAACTCAAAAAAAGGATGAGATCGAGCATGAACGGTAAAAACCGGAAAGATATTACACCAGGCACGTCTGTAGACATTGTACTGAAAGCAGATCAACGCAGCGGTAAGCTGACAAGCGGAACGGTTAAGGATATTTTAACCAACTCCAGCAGTCATCCCCATGGAATAAAAGTAAGATTGACCGATGGCCAGGTGGGCAGGGTCCAAGTCATCCATAAGTAAACTGCACTCGGTCCAGGCCGAGTGTTTTTTTGGATTTTCATCATGTTTCCCGCCCATACTTCGTACAATAAGGTTATGTATCTCTTTAAAAAGGCTGGTGTCATAATGAATCAACGATATAATGCCCGCAATGATGAACATACATTGAAGGTTTCCGGCTCGGAAACGCTGCAAGCGGCTCCCGATCAAGCCACCATCACCCTTGGGGTCATGACGGAGAATGAAGACCCGCAGCAGGCACAGCAGGCCAATTCCCAAGCGATCGCGAATGTCATCGCCTCCCTTAAATCCGCGGGCATTCCCGAAGAACATATGAAAACGAGTGAATACAGAATCGATCCGCAATACGATTATATCGACGGAAAGGAATTGTTCAAGAGTTATAAAGTCCAGCATATCATCCAGGTCCAAACGACCGACATCGAAAAAATTGGAAGTTTACTTGACACAGCGGTCAAAAGCGGCGCCAATACAGTCACGAGCATTCGCTTTTCCTTATCAAATCCAGAAGCTTACTATAACCAAGCACTTTCGCTCGCATTAAATAATGCTTACGAAAAAGCGCTCTCCATGGCCCAAACGATAGGAATCTCATTGAATCCCATTCCCAACCAGGTTGAAGAGGTATCCGAAACGGCATCTCCCATGCTTTACCAGTCGAGTTCCTTTGCAAAAATGGCTGCCACCCCGATCCAGCCCGGGGAACTGAACATCACTGCCTCCGTAAGGGTCGAATACACGTACTAAAACACCCCCTTGGTTTGCCAAGGGGGCAGACTATAGACAAACTCGATGAAAATTGAGCTTGTCTATTTTTATGATTTGTACAATGCAGCGGTTGATTGTAACGAGAGGCACTCGCTTTCCGCGGGGGACTCTCCCTCTCTTCAATTTAGGCAAATATATAAAGGGAATCACAAAATGAAACCCCCTTGGCAAATAAGGGGACCCTTTCCACTTTAAAAGACTACCGTTTTATTTTCATGGACGAGGACACGATCCTCCAAATGCCATTTAACGGCACGGGCGAGCACCCTGCGTTCAGCCGAACGGCCGATTTTCTTCATATCCCCTGCCGAATCACGATGATCGACACGTTCGATGTCCTGCTCGATGATCGGACCTTCATCCAAATCATTCGTCACATAATGGGAGGTCGCCCCAATCAGCTTGACACCCCGGTCATATGCCCGCTCATAAGGCCGCGCCCCAATGAATGCAGGTAAAAAGGAATGATGGATATTGATGATTTTATTCGGATGGGCCGCTACGAAATCCGGCGTCAAGATCTGCATGTATCTAGCCAGCACAATCAGGTCGATATTGAATTCCTCGAGAAGGCCAAGCTGCTTCGTCTCGACTTCCTTACGAATATCCTTGTTTGCAGGAATATAATAAAAAGGAATGCCCATCGATTCGACAATTTGCCTCGTATCTTCATGATTACTGATGACAAGAGCGATATCGGCCAACAAATCCCCACTTTGCCATTCCCATAGCAATTCAAGCAGGCAATGCGGCTCCTTGGAGACAAAAATAGCCGTCCGCTTCAAATCACTTACATGCGTAAGCGTCCATTCCATTGAAAAGGCTGCCGAAACTTCTTCAAAGGCCACTTCCATTTCCGCTGCCCTATCCTTTAATCCCGGACAATCAAACTCGATCCTCGTGAAAAACGTACCACCCTCAGGATTCATCGAATACTGGCTTAACTCGACGATATTGGCATCATATTGTTTAAGGAACGCCGTAACTGTCGAAACGATTCCTGGCTGGTCCGGACATTTTATAATCAAACGGCCCCGATCTTGATTTTTTTCGCGAAATTCCTCTAATTGACCTTGCACAAAGTTGCTCACCATTTTCCCAACTGCCCTTCTACTATTTTGCTACATTATACTTCAAGTCATATGCAGAATTAAAGTCGGTCATCAATATGGGATTGAATGATGCTTCTCATTACAATATTTTCTGGCATTTTTCATAGAACAGCAACTTACCGTTCCGTCGAATAAAGGACAAATAGGCTGATGAAAAGGATCGGTTAGTATGACAGGAAGCGAAAACCTTCCTTTCAGCTTTTTTTCTCTCATATATACCATATTTGATAATTAATATTGTCCCAAAAATGAAATTTATTATCTTTATATTGGAACTCAAAAAAGCAATATTCATGTTAATTTTAGTACAAGTTGAGGTTTTCATCCAAAAACTCAATCGGCCGAATAGTAGTATTAAACGGAAAAAGGAGAAGGAATAAATGAAATATTTATCAATAGTAGCATTATTTTTATTTTCTTTTGGTTTCGCCACAAAAGGCTTTGCCGAGGAAAATGGTACAAATGTTAGCGAAGAGAGACTAACACATACAGAGTTAGATTATCTTGTAAATGAAGTTGGTAATACTGAAGAAGAAGCCGAGGATTTACCTGTTGCAATTGCGAAACAATTAATTGAAGAGGAAGCTCAAGTTATTGATTCTGGATCAGAAATCATGGATATATATCTGCCAGAATTCAACAAGCCAGGTCAAGTGCAAATTCGTACATTTGCAAACATCGCTGCTTCAACGTTAAAACTAGGCGGAACGGTATATAAAGTAACTAGTGATCGAAAAAAAGAAGATAAATTTTATATATACGGTAACTTCCAATGGTTAAAGACACCTTCAAATAATTTAGTTGACAAGATGACTATTGGTTTCCCTTCAAGTTCAGGGCTCTATTTACCAACCAGTGGAGGGAAAGTAAAACAACACCAACACAGATATTCCCAAGATCAACAAGGAAATGGGAGATGGATTGATTATGCCATTAAATATTCTCCAAGTAATTGGGAACCAAGTGCCGGTGTTGCTGGTTCATATGATTTAAAAGCTTCTACTAGTAAAACTAAGCATAAGGGGTACATTGGACAATACGTATATGTTCCAACATCAAAAAATGGTAAAATAAATATAAAAATAGAGTATGGGCATAAAAGAATTTCTGGTTCACCTTCTGTGTCCGTTTTTCCAGCCGGTTTATCCATTACACCCACTAATACAACAGATACAAGGCCATATGGATTAACTCTGTCATATTGATTGGTTGTTAGAAAGGGAGGGGCCATGAGGCAAATCATTATTAATTTTATTTTCATTCTAACCATTTCTGTAGGGTTATTTTTTATCCTTAGCTATGATGCATCGTTAGATAGTGATTATATGTTGTCTTTCTTAATTATCATTTCACTGCAGCTTTCTTTAATACTAGCTATTGTATTAAAAAGAAGATAACACAAGGTCTTGTAAAATAATTCCTTATAATGAAGCAAACGAAGAAAAATGAAGGAATAAAAATAAGCGTTCACAAACGTCGCCTATAATTCATAGATAAGGCTTTCAATTGAACTCTTTAAATTGTTTAAAAAGTTCACTAATTTTTCTACATTTCTCTTCCAGCTCGTTCAATTACTTAGAACAAATTCGAGCCCTTTTCATACGTCCGAATTTGTGAATGATATTCAGAGTTCTCTATTGATAAAAACTTTAATGGGGTTGAGAGAAGATTATATGGATATAACATCTTCATACTTTATTTTTAATAGTTATATCTATATCAGCCATCATATACGCTTTATATACTTTACATAAAATCTCAAAAAATAGTTAATTTTTCGGTTATTACTTATCTAGAAAACGCTTAAATCACTGGGTTGTTGAAAATGATTCAGGAGGCATTGCATGAATGAAACAGTTGTGAATTGGTTTGATGTTGGATATCAAATTACTATCTTCATATTATTTGTTGCGTTAATTTCTTTCATTGTCCTTTTGGTAAAAAGAAAAAAGCGTAATAAATAATCTAACTCTTAATAGCCAGTTTGGAGATATAGAGGCGGAACTTCCGTAACTCACGGTGGATAAAGGTCTAAAAAGGAGTCTGTATATGCTGCTAAATGAGCATTTACAGCCTCTTCTTTTTATTCTCTTCCGGTTTTACTACCTTTTGGAACAGCCAGTATGTTACTTACAAATAGCTAAAGACGTGTCTCTATGCTTTTAAATTATTTATTTTGTTTTTTCTCTCCTAAACTTGCAGCTAGAGATAAAAATATATATGGGAAAGCCAATAAAATTAAATCCGGAAATCCATAACCATGAAACACTAAGTTATACTCTGGATGTTGATCCATATAATAACCATTTCCCGCCATATAGAATCCCACAAACAAATAAGTAATGAAAGATATTGTTAATAACTAAAAGTAAAAATATATAAATTGGCCCATAAATCACTTTTCTTTTGATTTTTTTGCAGCAACCAAATAATTAGTAAGAAAAATAAAGCCCAAGTAATTCTAAAAAATATATTTAGCATAAGGTTATACTGGTTGAAAAAATCATCTTGAATAATGAAAGTCGATAAGAAGCCTATTATAAATATAATTATGTACCGCAGCAGCATATATTTACCTCATCTTTATGTAAAAGGTATCGTAATCGTACACCTACAATGTGGTGCAACTGGCCTACAAAACATCCATAGTTTCCTTCATTTATGTATCTCCTTACCTCTTACCTTTTTAAACACAAGAACTAATACATATATAAATAACAAAAGTCCTCCAAAATTCAACAATTGCCAAATAATATCTCCCACCAAAAGACCTCCCTTTTTTATAAAAAATCTAAAAAATTTAACTAATGGCAAGAACACGGTACAATAACCGTTACCTTAACCAGTATACCCCCAAGCAAGGTTGAATTAGGCAATAGCACTCAAAAAATTGAGCCAACCAGCCCTCTAGTCGTGGCAATCATTATTCGAACCACCGCTATTAAACAACCAATCAAAGTCCTGCTGATCACCAATTATATAGAAGGTTGGTTTTGAAATTGTCCTTTTTTCATTTAAGTGAGATACAATTTAGATTACATATCTTTCAGACTTACATTTTTAATGTTTGTAGCAATCATAAAAATGATGCTTACTAAAACATAATAAATACCTAGAATGCCGAAGTTATCACTAAAGAATAATGAGAATTCTCCACCCTGTAGAAGATACCTTACAATAAATGAACTAATTAGATATAAAACAGGAAGTAATACGAATAATACGATATAAGTAAGTTTTAATTTGTAAGTCAATGTAACACTCCTTTTTTACATATGTGTATTACTTTATTTACCAACACAAGTCACACCATACCATGATAAGAATCAGTAAGACCAACAACATTTCCTCCAATACCAATCATAATAAGTAATTTTGCAGCCTCTTTATATGCTTTTTTCTCTAAATAAGGCCAACATCCTCGGCAAAGATCATTGTAAGGGATCAACTAAGATGCACCCATATCATCTTCTTTAAAATTAATTATATTAATAAGTAAACTTTTACGCGTTCCAACATTGGAACAATAGGTTTCAGTTTTGAGCATATAAAGAGAATGATATGAAGTGAATTAAATACACGACACTAGTTTCCACTTAAGTCCTCTGAAGCTACCCCCTCCTCCCACTAATACTTTCGTAATATTCAGTTTACTTTTCCAATAAAATAAGGTTATTCACTATCACGGAAGGGTATAGACCTTTCGATTAGTTTTTTTGAAGGGAGAAATGAGATTATCATGAAATCATCCGTTACATTCATTCTATCCATACTGGTTATTCTTGGGCTTTTATCCGGCTGTGCCGAAAAGGATCAGCTAAAGGATGGGAGTAAGCTGATTGATAAGGACCAGTTTGTTTTCGCTGCTTCAGGTGAATTCAAGCCATTCAGTTATGTCAATGATGACATGACCGTAACGGGTTTCGATATTGAAGTGGGCGATGCCATCGCCAAGGAGCTTAACCTTGAGCCAGTCCCAAAACGGATCAAGTTCAAAGGAATCGTCGAAGGTGTCAAAACCGGCCGGGCGGATGCCGCGGTCGCCAGCCATACGATCAATGAGGAACGAAGTAAGCATGTTGCCTTCTCGACCCCCTATTATTACTCGGGGCCGCAAATCTTCGTCAGATCCGATAGCGATATTAAAACGGTTGAGGATTTAAAGGGTAAGGAAGTTGCCGCTTCGAAAGGCTCTACATATGCAACTACAGCAGAAAAGTATACAAACCATGTAAAAACGTATGACAGTGATGTCACCGCCCTTAAGGCGTTGAGCGAAGGACGACATGATGCCGTCATCACCGATTTCGTCACCGGCAAGGAAGCAGCCAAGGAAGGCTTCGACGTTAAGGGACGGCAATTGATCGACCGGAGCGAGCAGGCGATCGTGCTGCCAAGCGACAATCCCCAGCTGCTAAAACGGATCAATGAAGCACTTGAGAACCTCCGGAAAGACGGAACGCTCGCGAGGATCAGCAAAAAGTACTTTGGTGAGGACATCACTACTAAGCCGGAATAAAGATTGATAGAAAGGGAGTCATTACATTGCCAAGTTTTTCACATTTTTTCGATACATTATTTAGCTCGTCGGACGTGTTCATCCGTGCCATGCTCCTCACATTGGAACTGACGGTAGTTTCCATTATTGTAGGGATCGTCATCGGTTTGCTTTTTGCCCTTTTAAAAATTTCCAATATAAAGATCCTTGCCTGGATTTCGGATGCTTATGTATTCCTCGTGCGGGGAACACCGCTGATCGTCCAAATTTTCATCCTCTACTTCGGTATCAGCAATCTTTTCTTATTGCCTGACTTCTGGGCGGCATCACTCGCCCTTGCCTTCCATAACGGAGCGTATATCTCTGAAATATTGCGCGGTACGATTCAATCGATCGATAAAGGACAAATGGAAGCCGGGCGCTCCCTTGGCATGAGCAAATCACTCACTTTGCGGAGGATCATCCTGCCGCAGGCCTTCCGCCGCGCATTGCCGCCGCTTGGCAACCAATTCATCATCGGACTGAAGGATTCATCTTTGGCCGCCTTCATATCCATGAATGAGCTGTTTAACGTAGCCACCACTCTAGGCTCGAATAATTTCGATGAAATGACGTATTTATTGATCGTAGCGGTCTACTACTTGATTCTTGTGGCATTACTGACCATTGCCGTCAATTTATTCGAAAAGAAACTGTCCATCAGTGATCGATAGGAGGAATTGAAATGGAACAAAAAGAAATGATTCGCATCAGGAATCTAAATAAATCGTACGGCGACCTGCATGTTCTTAAAGATATTGATATGAAGGTATTGGATAGCGATGTGGTTTGTTTGATCGGTCCAAGCGGCTCCGGGAAAAGTACCCTGCTTCGCTGCTTGAATTACTTGGAGAAGAAAGACAGCGGGCAGATCCTCATTGAGGGGACCGAGGTCAAGCCGGGCACCCATGATATCAATGAAATCCGCGCGAAAGTCGGAATGGTCTTTCAGCATTTCCATCTCTTCCCGCATATGACGGTGCTAGAAAATGTCATTGAAGCACCCACCCATGTCAAAAAAGTCCCGAAGGTCCAGGCGGTTGAGGAAGCCAAAGCATTGCTTGCCAAAGTGGGCTTATCAGATAAGGCTGATGTCTATCCAAGCAAGCTCTCGGGCGGGCAGAAACAGCGTGTTGCCATCGCCCGTGCGCTTGCGATGAAGCCTGATATCCTGCTATTTGATGAGCCTACCTCCGCCCTCGATCCCGAGCTTGTCGGCGAGGTTCTTACTACGATGAAGGAGCTTGCCCTGGAAGGGATGACCATGGTGGTCGTAACGCATGAAATGAGCTTTGCCCGTGATGTTGGCGATTGGATCGTCTTCATGCATGACGGCCGGGTTGTCGAAAGCGGTCCGCCCAAAGATTTCTTCACAAATCCAAAAGAAGAGCGGACAAAGGAATTCCTGCAAACGACAATCTTTTGATTTGGCAGGGAGAATTCGTCCTTCGTTGCCGGTTTTCCGTCCTAATACGGAAATAATTCGTCCTAAACCACCGTTATTCCGGCCTAGATCGGGAATAATCCGGCCTAGAACCGACGTCATTATGAGCAATACAGGGGAGTTCCTGTATTGCTCATTTTATTTTCCACTTATTGGTCATTAACCCATAAAAGCAGTGTTCCAAGGATATTTTCTTTTTGAAGACGCAAACTATATACTTGATGAATAAACCCCGTTTCCGGCCCGAACATGGAAAAATATCTGTATTTATGGTATATATACAGGTAAAATTAAAAGAAGTATATAAATGAAAGAGGTCGAATTCAGTTGGAAAATAACGCTTCGAATTTTATTAAAACGATCATAAAAGATGATCTGGAGACCGGAAAACATGATCATATCATCACACGCTTCCCTCCTGAGCCAAATGGATATCTGCATATCGGGCATGCCAAATCCATCATTTTGAATTTTGGGGTGGCCGATGATTTCAACGGCAAAACAAACCTGCGCTTCGATGATACGAATCCATTGAAGGAAGACATCGAGTATGTTAATTCCATCAAGGAAGACGTTAAATGGCTCGGTTACGATTGGGACAATCTTTTCTTCGCTTCCGACTATTTCGATGAAATGTTCAAACGGGCTGTGCTGCTCATCAATAAAGGGTTGGCGTATGTGGACGACCTTAATGCCGAGCAAATCCGGGAATACCGCGGCACGCTGACAGAGCCTGGCAAAGACAGCCCTTACCGCAATCGTACTGTCGAGGAAAATCTTGACCTATTTGATCGGATGCGCAACGGTGAATTCGAAAACGGCACAAAGGTATTGCGTGCAAAAATCGATATGAGCTCACCCAACATCAATCTGCGCGATCCTGTCATCTATCGCATTTCCCATACCGAGCATCATAATACCGGCAATAAGTGGTGCATTTATCCGATGTATGCTTTTGCCCACCCAATAGAAGATGCCATAGAGGGAGTCACTCACTCGATTTGTACACTTGAGTTCGAGGATCAACGCCCGCTTTATGACTGGATCGTCGAAAATTGTGAAATGGACAGCAAACCGCAACAATATGAATTTGGCCGCCTTAATCTGACCAATACCGTGATGAGTAAAAGAAAGCTGAAGCAGTTAGTCGATGAAGGCTTCGTCGACGGCTGGGACGATCCTCGGATGCCTACCATATCAGGCTTACGCAGGCGCGGCTATACACCCGAGGCCATTCGTGCTTTCTGCCAAGAAATTGGTGTCGCAAAAACGAGCGGTGTCGTGGACTCCCAAATGCTCGATCATTTCGTACGGGAGGATCTTAAGCTGAAAGCTCCACGGACCATGGCTGTATTAAACCCGCTTAAAGTGGTCATCACCAATTATCCGGAAGGCGAGGTTGAATGGCTGGATGCTGAAGTCAATCCGGAAGTTCCGGAAATGGGCATGCGTAAAATCCCATTCTCTCGTGAGATATATATCGAACAAGACGACTTCATGGAAAACCCGCCGAAAAAATATTTCCGTCTTTTCCCGGGTAATGAAGTTCGTTTAAAGCACGCTTATTTCATAAAATGTGAAGAAGTGATAAAGGACGACAATGGTAATGTCATTGAGCTTCGCTGCACGTATGATATTGAAACGAAAAGCGGATCGGGCTTTACAGGCCGTAAGGTAAAAGGCACCTTGCACTGGGTTGAGGCTTCACAAGCAATTTCAGCGGAATTCCGCAACTACCAACCTTTGATCTTGGATACCGCAGCGGAAGATGAAGAAGAAAAAACATTCTTGGAGCGGGTTAATCCAGAATCGATCGAAGTTTTACAAGGCTTCGTCGAACCTAATATGAAAGACGTTCAGCCTCAGGACAAATTCCAATTCTTCAGGCATGGCTACTACAATGTCGATAGCAAGCTTACGAAATCCGATCACTTGGTATTCAACCAAATTGTCGGATTGAAAAGTTCATTCAAGATGTAAATCCCAAAAAAGAACCAGGCCCCCGCGGGCACTGGTTCTTTACTTATTTTCGCTCGTAAGTTTGACCCCTTGCTTGGTAAGGGCCTGCTTTAGTGTGCTATAGGTCAAAACCTGGCTGAAATCGAGGCCAAGCTGGATCGACGTTTGAGCAACCTCCGGACGTATTCCGGAAATGGTCGATTGTATGCCTAACAATTTAAGGGTACGGATCAATTCAAATACTTGGTGGGCAACCATCGTATCCAGGAGTGTGACCCCTGATAAATCGATGAATAGGTGAGAAATATTTTTGCTGATGCATTTGCTTGGAGTCGTTTCCACGATTTCCTTTGCCCGATAAGTATCGATTTCCCCTATCAAAGGCAACACCGCCATGGCATCAACGATCGGGATGACAGGTGAGCCTAATTCAGTGATTAAATCAAGTTGAGCATGCAGCCGTTTTTGGGTCAACAGATAGTACTGCTCAGTGAACTCACGGTTCAATTGATCGAAAGCTTGGTTAATGACCCGGCTCCATCGAATGATTGTATCCTTCGCAATTTCATTATCATCCTTAAGCATATGGTCGGTGATGAAGTCCCAGTATGTTTCCCTCACTTTATTAAGCGCTTCCAATACTTCGTAAATTGGCGTGTCCGATTCAACCCTGCTTTTCGCGACCATTGTCGCCCATTGCTCCATATTCTCAATAAAAGAACTTTTATCCTCCAGTAATGCACTGGTCACGGTCTTGATCGTCAAAGTGTTCTGTTTCCTCAGAAGCTTCTCCACTTCTGCATCGGTATCCACGGAATAGATCGAACCCACCTGCTTTTCCCTTAAAGCGAGCCATTTTTCCGTAATCATGGATGAATGATCAAGGATGTAACGATATAAAATCCCATCTACTTTTTCCATTTGTGTTCCCCTATCCAAAAAAAGTTATTTCATCTTAAAAAGTAACAATAAATCCCCATACCCCTCTTTCTCCATATCGATTCTTGGAATGAAGCGAAGGGCGGCGGAGTTCATGCAATATCTTGTGCCTTTAGGTCCTGGTCCGTCAGGAAATACATGGCCAAGGTGGGAATCGGCTTCCCTGCTGCGCACCTCCGTGCGGGTCATCCGATGGCTGAGATCGACTCTTTCATTGACACTTGCCGACATGATGGGCTTGGTGAAGCTCGGCCAGCCACACCCGCTATCATACTTATCCCTTGAATTGAATAGCGGCTCCCCAGAAACGACATCTACATAAATGCCTTCTTCATAGTGATTCCAATAGGCATTATCAAAAGGCGGCTCCGTACCATTTTCCTGGGTGACATGGAACTGGGTCTCGGTCAACTCATCTCTAAGATGGGCGTTATCCTTAGGCCAATTTTCTTTTATGAAGGCTTCCCGTCCTGAGCCTTTTCGATATAAGCCATAGCGAAATTGATTTTTCAGATGGAATTGCTGATGATACTCTTCAGCTGCATAAAATTTTCCCGCTGGTAAAATATCCGTGACTATCGGCTTCTCAAACCGACCGCTCATCATCAATTCTCCCTTTGATCGTTCGGCTTCACGCTTCTGGCGCTCATTACAATAGAAAATGGCTGCCTTGTACGGCTGTCCCCTATCGGAAAATTGGCCGCCAGCATCTGTGGGATCGATTTGTCGCCAAAATATCTCGACTAATTCTTTATATGAAATGATCGATCGATCGAATAACACTTGAACTGCTTCAACGTGATCAGTCGATCCGGTAATCACTTGTTTATAACTTGGGTTGGGAGCAACTCCTCCCGTATAGCCTGATGTCACTTCAATAATTCCATCTCTTTCATCGAAGGGAGCGACCATGCACCAAAAACAACCTCCTGCAAAAATGGCCGTTTCATTCTCATTCATTTTCCTCCATCATTCCCTCCATGACAAGTCATATTATGTATTATATACCTGTACACCAATACCCTTCAATTTCAAGTAAATCATGTAACAAAATATGAAAGAGGCACTTAGAGTATATCCAAGTGCCTCTTTCACGATAAATCCGCTTTCATATCATAATATGCGTTACTTAAATGATCACACTGACGATGATCGCCGATAGGATGCTGACAAGCGTCGCACCATATAGCAGCTTCAGGCCAAAACGAGCAACAACATTACCTTGCTTTTCATGAAGTCCTTTGACTGCACCTGCAATGATCCCGATGGAAGAAAAATTCGCAAAGGAAACCAAGAAAACGGAAACGATTCCAATAGTACGGTCACTCAATGTTTTTGCGGCATCGCCTAAGCTCAGCATCGCAACGAATTCATTCGTCACTAGCTTTGTCGCCATGATTCCGCCAGCCGTCACGGTTTCCGAAATCGGAACACCCATGATGAATGCAAATGGTGCAAAGATATAACCCAAAATCTCTTGGAAGCTGATGCCGAGGATCATATCGAATAAGCTGTTGATTCCTGCAATCAATGCCACGAACCCGATTAACATCGCTGCAACCGTCATGGCTACTTTAAATCCATCCATGATATATTCGCCAAGCATTTCGAAGAATGACTGCTTCTCTGCCCCTTCTTCAACGACAAGGATATCGTCATCATCCGTAACCGTATAAGGGTTGATGATGGATGCAATGATGAATCCGCCAAACATATTGATGACAATTGCCGTTACGACATACTTTGGTTCAATCATCGTCATGTAAGCACCGACGATTGACATCGATACAGTTGACATCGCGGATGCACAAAGTGTATACATCCGTGCTGGTGGAATGGCACCAAGTTGTTTTTTCAAAGTTATGAAAACCTCGGATTGGCCGACTATTGCGGATGCAACCGCATTATAAGATTCCAATTTACCCATGCCATTCACCTTGCTCAACAGTAATCCAATCCACTTCATGATGAATGGTAGGATTTTAAAGTGCTGCAGAATCCCGATCAATGCCGAGATGAAAACGATTGGAAGGAGAACATTTAAAAAGAACGGTGCTGCTCCTTCATTTGCAATGCCGCCGAATACGAAGCTAATCCCTTCATTTGCCCATTCCAGGAGTTTTCCAAAGCCATCGGCAATCGAATTGATGATGACTAACCCGAACTTTGTATTCAGTAAAAGATAAGTCAAAATAAGCTGAATGATCACCATGAAGATAATCGGCTTGATTTTAACCTTCTTGCGGTCACTACTCCCTAATAAAGCTAGTCCAAAAACAATAAGCAGTCCTAAAATAGCAATCAGAAATTTCATATTCTGCCTCCACTAAGGTATATTTAATGATCGTGCATTAATAGTAGGTTGCCCCCAAAAAATTATGCAAACGTTTTCTCTTTTATCCAAATTGGTTGTACGTACCTCTTTAGAACTATATATTAAACTAATTTATTTTGAAGTGCAATCATTATTTCTCTTTCAAAAATGGCAATTAGTAACAAGCATGCAATTCCCTATAAACAAGCAAGGTTCCTCCTCGAGGAACCCGCCCTTTTTCATGATTGTGTCACAATGTCAGACCTCCGTCTTTCTCGATACAATCGACGTAATGATTCCAGCTCCCCCGATTAGAAGGAGGATGATGGATGCGACCAAGCCGCCTGACCCTTGATAAAAACCGGTGTACTTGCCAGCTAGTGAATTCCCTCGTTCGAAGCCTCCGCCATTTGGCATCTCACCTTGTTTTCCACCGCCATTACCCAACCCTTGCGGAGGCGTTCCCATATTGCCGCTTGTTTCTGGTACGGTTTCGGCAGCCGAATCACTGGATGGTTCCTCGCCAACGGTGCCAGCTTCTGCAGGCTGGCCGACCATCGCCTGCCTCTTCATGTTGTCACTTCCATCTACAAACATCATGATTCCGATGACCGCTTGGACCATTAAAAGGAAAAAAGCCACGATTGATATCAAAAAACGCATTGCACCAAGTTTATTCATATTGATTCTCCTCGACAAGAAATGTAGTAACAAGGTGATTATCTAAAAAGACCCTTAATTTTTCCTTAAGCTGCCAAGGAAAATCAAGAGCCTTTTTTTAAAATCATTTGCGGCATTCCAGCCTCGCTTACATTTTCTTTTGGTTTCTTGGAAAAGTGATTTCAAAACGGGTGCTGACATTCGGTTCACTCGTAACCTTGATGTTGCCTTGGTGCGCTTGTACTATCCATTTGGCAATCGATAAACCTAATCCGGAGCCTTCATTTTCTGAACGGGATTGCTCCACTTGATAAAAGCGGTTGAAAATCAAGGCTAGTTCATCCTGAGGGATACCTATGCCATTATCCTCCACGGAAAGGATGATCGATGAAGCATTCTTGATGCAAGAAAGCGATATCTCCCCGCCTTCCCCCGTGAACTTCATCGCATTATCCACCAAAATCACCAAAAGCTGATGAATCCGTTCTTTATCCCCTTGAAATACCACCTGATCGGGAGCATGGCAAATGATTGTTTTTTCTTGAAAAGATGCTATATCAGAATACTGTTCCACGATATCAATAAGTAATTCATCAAGGAAAAAATTCGCTTTCTTGACCTCCATCTGATTCGAATCCGTCCTGGTCAAGGTCAAAAGTCCGTTTACCAACTTATTCAAGCGGCGGACTTCCTTCGAAATGATCGATATATCGACAGCTTTTTCCTCGATTGTCGCGTTCGGTGATTGGAATAACAAATCAGCCCTTGACTGGATGACAGCAAGAGGTGTGCGGATTTCATGCGAAGCATCCGAAACGAACTGCTGCTGCTGATCCCATGACCGCTTTACCGGAATAAGGGCCCGTCCTGCCAGTAGATAGCCGGCGCCAACCGCCACCAAACTTCCAATGCCCCCGCCGACAAACAATATGAGCAACAGGCGATCGAGCATATCTTTTTCGGAGTCGACATTCCTGATGAATTGTACGATCAACTCCCCATAATCCGTATCGACCTTGGTGGAAAGGGCCCGATACGTGTAGCCATTCACCGGGATCTCTTCAATCTCATCGTATTTTTCAGGATGGAATTCCGCTTCATTGATCTTGAAGAAATCGTCGACACTGAGTCTAGGCTCTATGATCGTATCTTCCGGTCCCCAAACGATGACGCTCGGGCCCGGCCCCAAAAGAAACTCGCCTTGCGGACGTCCTCCGGGCATGCCTCCATTGATGAAGCTCCGGTAATCCTTTTTCAGCGAATCATTGACATCCCTATAGATTTGATCTTCGGTATAAAAATAAATCGTTCTGCTTAATATGGCTAGCAAGACAATAAAGACGATGGAATTCAATAACGTTAGTTGAAGCCGTGTTTTTTGGAACATAATGATCCCCTTATGGTTGTTTTAGCATATAACCAATTCCCCGAACGGTTTGAATATCTTTATGATAATCGAAAGGTTCCAATTTTTTTCTAAGGTGATGAATGAACACTTCGACAATCGCAATCGTCGTATCTGAATCAAACCCCCAAATGCGGTCGAAAATTTGCTCACGGGTCAGTATTTTCCCTTTGTTTTGGATGAGGTACTCCAATAGTTCGTACTGCTTCGAGGTCATTTTGATGACCTTCCCATCAACCGAAATATCCTTTTCTTTTTCAAGCAATTCAATTCCACGGTATTTCACATGCTGCGAAAGCGTAATGATGCCGCTTCTGCGAAGGAGGGCACGAATCCTTGCCTTAAGCTCCGGAGCTTGGAACGGCTTGACTAAATAATCATCGCCGCCCATCTCAAGGCCTCTGACGCGATCCTCAAGGCCATCCTTCGCCGTCAGAAACAAAACGCTTGTATCGATTTTCGCTTCCCTGACCTTCCGGACGATTTCAAAGCCATCCAATCCCGGAAGCATTACATCCAATAAAATGATATCGTAAATGCCTTGCAGGGCCATGAATAGCCCATCCTCCCCATTATTTGCTGTATCGACTTCATATTCATCCGTGAGAATTTGCCGGATCGATTCCAATAATGAAGCATTATCTTCCACCACCAAAATCTTCATGAAGCGTTCCCCCCCTGACCGTTTCGATTGCTATTTATGTTGATTTTATCCTTTTTCATATACAAAAGAAAGCAGGCTTATTCCTAGCCGCTTTCTTATGGTTTGTATGCTCATTCATGTCGCAGTGCCTGGATTGGATTCAATTTCGATGCCTTGTTGGCAGGGAATACGCCAAAGATTATTCCGATCAATATCGAGAATAAGAAGGCAAACAGTGTCACCGACCAGGAATAAGTAATCGTTAATGTTGAAAAAGCTGAAATCGACTTTGCGATTCCCAACCCGAATGCCACCCCCAACAATCCCCCTAAGCAGCTCAAGACGATCGCCTCGATCAAAAACTGCAGAAGGATCGATTTCCGGTTCGCCCCGATCGCTTTTCTGATCCCGATTTCCTTGGTTCTCTCAGAGACGGAAACCAACATGATATTCATGATGCCAATTCCGCCTA
Organism: Peribacillus muralis; assembly: GCF_001645685.2. NCBI lineage: Bacteria > Bacillati > Bacillota > Bacilli > Caryophanales > Bacillaceae > Peribacillus > Peribacillus muralis. The sequence goes on from NZ_CP017080.1 coordinate 4,828,463, forward strand.
CAAGCAGCGATATACTGGCAATTCCGCCAAGCATGAGTGTGAACGTATCGGACACGGAGCTCATCGTTTCCATCAAATCTTCTTGATTGGATACGGAGTAATTATCACCTTGACCAGGAAATGAAGTCGTCATCACACCTTGTACTTGGTACATGGCCCGTTCAACGATGTTCTCGTTCTTGGCTTTTACATAAACGGTTCCGATTGTTGTGCTGCCTGTCGCGCGTTCGGCAGTCGTGATCGGTGCAATGATTACATCATCGCCGCTCGAGCCCATGGAGGTGCCAACTGATTTCAGCACACCGATCACCCGGTAGGAAACACCGCCGATAAGAACGTTCTGGTTCACCGCATTTTGTTTATCAAATAGCGTGCTTGCCGTATCCGATCCGAGGATAACGACCTTGGAGCGTAATTCCGTTTCCAAATCCGTCAGGAAACGTCCTTGACTAAGCTCAAGATCCCGAACCGACAAATAGGATGAAGTTGTACCGGTCATTGAAACCTGTGTTGAATTTTCACCGTTTTTTGCATATACGCGCCCAGTGACCACAGGCGCGGCATCAGTTACCCCGTCAAGCTTCTTAAATTGATTGATCGTGTCCTCCGTCAGCTCGACTGAATCCGTATCCGTGACGCTTACCGTCAATAGATTGGTACCCAGGCTATTGATCTCATCTTGAACGGACTGTGAAGACCCTTGTCCAATCGAAACAAGGACGATGACGGAGGCAACACCAATAATGATGCCAAGCATGGTCAAAAAAGCTCGGACCTTATTGGTTTTGATAGAGCGTATGGCCATCTTCATCGATTCGCTCAAGTTCAATCCAATCACCTCCGTTCTCAAAAAGCTGTCCATCCTGAATCCGAACGACACGAGTCGCTTCTTTCGCCACTTCCAGGTCATGGGTGATAAGAATGATGGTTTGTCCCTTTTCGTTTAAATCCTTTAGCATCTGCAGCACCTCTGCACTGGTTCTGCTGTCAAGCGCCCCCGTCGGCTCATCCGCCAATAAAACGGAAGGGTTGCCCGCTAGTGCCCTTGCAATTGCCACCCTTTGCTGCTGTCCGCCCGAAAGTTGATTTGGTAAATGGTTCATCCGGTCACCAAGGCCTACCCGATCCAGGCACGCAACGGCGACCTCTTTTCTTTCCTTCACGCTCACCCCTCTATAGACTAGGGGAAGCTCGACATTTTCCAGCGCGGTCAATTTCGCCAGCAGATTGAAATTTTGAAAGATGAATCCTATTTTAATGTTACGAATCGCAGCTAATTCATTATCCTTCATTTTTTCCACTTCTTTTTCATCAAGAAGATATTCGCCTGTGTCTGGCTTATCAAGGCAGCCAATCATATTCATGAACGTCGATTTCCCTGATCCGGATGGTCCGATGATGGAAATGAAGTCTCCCTTATCGATGGTAAGGCACACATCCTGAAGTGCCGTAACGGTTTCTCCGCCTAGTTCATATGATTTGGACATGTTTTTGATTCTGATGATGGGTTTCGCCATATCACTGACCTCCCCCGCCGCTCGGCATTCCGCCACTGCTTGGCATCCCGCCTCCGCCCGGCATTTTCATTTCTCCGCCATTTGGCATTCCGCCGCCGCCTTGGCCGCCCCTCATTCCATTGAAGCCGCTCCCTGTCCCGCTTTCATTGGAGATGGTTATCGGTAAGGAAACCTCCTGGCCCTCTTCCAGTCCAGAAGTTATTTCAATATATCTATCATTATTGATACCAGTCTCGACCAAGGTCTTTGAACTGGAATCCTCTTCCGTTGCACCAGCCTGCTGTACATTGACATACTTTTTGTCACCATCCATTTGAACCGCTTCGATTGGAACGTATAACGCATCTTTTGCATCATTCGTCAAAATACTCACTTCAGTCGACATCCCGATTTTGATATTGCGGGGTTTATCGATTTGAATCGTGACATCGAATGAAGAGACGCCATTTTCATACGTGCCTTCCTTTGCTACAGTGGTCACCTTCCCCGTAAACGTTTCATCTTCGAAGGCGCTCGCTTTTATATCGACCGTTTGTCCTTTTTTCACGCTTGGGATATCCAATTCATCAACACTGACCGTTGTTTTCAACTTTTTATAATCCGTAACATGTGCCACCACATCGCTGCCTGATATTCGGTCGCCCGCCTCAACATCCAACGTGGTTACCGTACCATCGAACGGGGCGGTTATCGGGTCACTTCCATCCGTGAAAGTAATGAGTTCGTCACCCTTTTCAACCAATTCATTTTTTTCTACAAGCACCTCATCCACCTCGGCCGTAGCAGAAGAAGTTATGTCCTCACTATTGATTGCAGCGACAGAACCCGAACCACTTATCTGGACTTCAAGATCTCCCTTTTCAACCTTAGCCGTCACTGACTTTGCCACAGCCGGCTCGGCTTTTTCCTTCATGAAGAACCAAACCGAACCCCCAATGGCGAGCACCAATACCGTGCTAAGCATAATCCATTTTCTCATCATTTTTTCTCCTTTCAGATTTCCTTTGTTGAAAGAAGTATCGCTAAGGAAGCTTAATTTTTCCTTAAGGGTTGTTTTATCATAATTAAATTGATCTTCAGCCTGAATATTCCGGCCTTACCCGGAGTTTTCCGACCTGCTTCATCGATATTCCAGCCTTACCCGCTGGTTTCCGGCCTGCTTCAACCATATTCCGGCCTTACCCGCTGGTTTCCGGCCTGCTTCAACCATATTCCGGCCTTACCCGCTGGTTTCCGGCCTGCTTCAACCATATTCCGGCCTGCTTGAACGATATTCCGACCTTACCCGCTGGTTTCCGACCTACTTCAACCATATTCCGGCCTTACCCGAAGTTTTCCGGCCTGCTTCATCGATATTCCGGCCTTATCGGATTTTTCCGGCCTGCTTCAACCATATTCCGCCCTTACGCGGAGTTTTCCGACCTGCTTCATCGATATTCCGGCCTTACCCGCTGGTTTCCGGCCTGCTTCATCGATATTCCGGCCTTATCGGATTTTTCCGACCTACTTCAACCATATTCCGGCCTTACCCGCTGGTTTCCGGCCTACTTCAACCATATTCCGGCCTTACCCGCTGGTTTCCGACCTGCTTCATCGATATTCCGGCCTTACCCGCTGGTTTCCGACCTACTTCATCGATATTCCAGCCTTACCCGGAGTTTTCCGGCCTGCTTCATCGATATTCCGGCCTTAAGCGGATTTTTCCGGCCTACTTCAACGATATTCCGGCCTTACGCGGAGTTTTCCGACCTGCTTCATCGATATTCCGGCCTTACCCGGAGTTTTCCGGCCTGCTTCATCGATATTCCGGCCTTACCCGGAGTTTTCCGGCTTTTGCTGTCGAACTAAAAAAGGGTAAATATTGAATTTTTAATTTACAGTATATTCTAAAAACTATATACTAAAAGTTGGTAATCAAATCTGAATGAATGAAGGGGGAACCACTTTGGCATCAAACGATTCTATTGCTAAACAAGAGGAAGTAAGCGCTTCCAGTGATTACAGCAAAATTGTCCAAACCCAATCTTTTCAAGAGCTTCTGAGGAAAAAACGCAATTTCATCGTACCGCTCTCCATCTTTTTCATGGTCTTTTATTTCACCTTACCGATCCTTACTTCTTATTCGAAGGTTCTTAACTCTTATGCATTCGGGGACATCAGCTGGGCATGGGTCTTTGCTTTTGCCCAATTTATCATGACTTGGACCTTATGCATCCTTTATTCCAAGAAAGCGGCACGTTTTGACCAATTAGTAGAAAAAATCGTTAAAGAAGCGAAAGGGTAAGGGTGAAATAATTATGAATATGCTTGCTTTTATACTATTTTTACTCATTGTCGGCCTAACATTGGTAATTACCTATTTTGCTTCGCGCCGCACCAAAACGACCGCCGACTTTTATACGGCGGACAGCAGCCTGACGGGTTGGCAGAATGGCTGGGCAATTGCGGGTGATTATATGTCTGCCGCCTCCTTTCTCGGAATCGCCGGGATGGTCGCATTATCCGGGTTTGATGGTTTTTTCTACAGCATCGGGTTCCTTGTCGCATACCTCGTCGTTCTCTATATCGTGGCCGAACCGCTGCGCAACCTTGGGAAGTATACGATGGCGGACATGATTGCTGCCCGCTTCAATGAAAAAAGGGTACGCGGGGTCGCTGCCCTTAACACCATTTCCATCTCCACTTTTTATATGATCGCCCAGCTTGTCGGTGCAGGTGCCCTTATAAAATTATTACTCGGAATTGATTATTTGTACTCCGTCATCATCGTAGGCATTTTAATGACCGTCTATGTAGTATTCGGGGGGATGACGGCCACCAGCTGGGTCCAGATCGTCAAAGCCGTATTATTGATGGCAGGTACATTCATCATTTCCTTAATCGTGCTGGCTAAATTCGACTTTAGCGTGATCGAAATGTTCAAGCAAATGAAAACAGCCACCCCTTTAGGAGCGGATTTCCTCAACCCAGGGAATAAATTCAAGGATCCTTTGGATACCCTTTCACTTAATTTGGCGCTCGTCCTCGGGACGGCGGGGCTTCCTCACATCCTCATCCGTTTCTTTACGGTCAAAGACGCCATCACAGCGAGAAAGTCCGTCGTATATGCCACATGGATCATCGGAATCTTTTATATCATGACCATCTTCCTTGGATTTGGAGCGGCCGCTTTTGTTGGTTATGACAAAATCATCGCAGCGAACGCTGCCGGCAACATGGCCGCCCCGCTGCTTGCCGATGCCATCGGCGGCGACTTCCTGTTCGCCTTCGTATCTGCAGTGGCCTTCGCTACCATTTTGGCGGTTGTCGCAGGGCTTGTTCTATCGGCCGCCTCTGCCTTTGCCCATGACTTTTATGGCCATATCATCCGAAAAGGCCAGGCCACCGATAAAGAACAAGTCGTTGCAGCTCGTTGGGCATCAATCGGTGTATCGATCCTTTCCATCATCCTGGCCTTATTTGCCCAGAACATGAATGTCGCTTTCCTTGTGTCCCTTGCCTTTGCAGTCGCTGCCAGTGCCAATCTGCCCATCATCATCTTCACGGTATTCTGGAAACGCTTTAACACAGCCGGAGCTGTCACGGGGATGATTGTCGGGCTGGCTAGTTCTTTAATTCTCGTTTTCCTTAGCCCAAATGTCTGGTCCCCTATAGAGGGGGCGGCTATTTTCGTTGGGGAGCCATTATTCCCGCTTGCCAACCCAGGCATCGTCTCGATCCCTGTCGGTTTCCTAGCAGCCATCGCCGGTACATTGCTATCAAGCAAGAAAGCCGATGCCAAGAAGTATGACGAAATTTTGGTGACGGCCAACACGGGAATGAAAGATCCTCTCTAAACGCGAACCTTATTTTTAACTAACAAAAAGAGAAAGGAGATCATGGCCTCGACGCCTGCTCTCCTTTCTCTTTTTTGCCTAACTTCCTGCTCTCATCTTTCTTCTATTGTACTTGATTACCAGTTGATTCATCACTTCCGCAAAGATCAATCCCATCGCGATGGCACCCGCCAGCATGAAAACTTTTGCCGCCATTTGAACCGCTACATAAAAGTCATTCACGACAAAATGCTTCATGGCATTATAAGACAGGCCCCCCGGTACGAGGGGAATGATTCCCGATACATTGAATACTGTGATCGGCGTTTTAAACCTTTTCGCAAAATATTGGCTGATGACCGCTACGACAAAGGCAGAGGCCAATGTAGCTATGATGCTGTCTATCTCATTTTCAACCAAAAAATAATATAAGATCCATCCGATCATCCCTACACAACCACACTGGAACAATGAACTTTTCGGTACATTAAAGATGACTCCAAAGGCGGCAGAGGCAATGAAACTTGTTATAAGCTGTGCTAACATCCTTTATCCTCCCTTAAAATCATAAGAAAAAAAACGCAGCCGATATTCCTGCCCCGATGGCTAAAGCGGTCAACCCTGCATCCGCTCCTTTGGAAAGACCTGATACTAAATGGCCTGCAATTAAATCCCTGGCTGCATTCGTAATTAAAAGCCCGGGAACAAGTGGCATCACCGCACCAATGATGATCGTGTCCAGATGACTTCCTACTCCAATGTTAACAAAGAACAGCGCGACAAGTCCTACCACTAAAGAAGCAATGAATTCAGCAAAAAAGCGAACTTCCAATAGTCTATGTAAATAAAGCAGGCAGGAAAAGCCCATGCCTCCAGCTATACAGGACCAGATGAAGTCATTCCACTGACCCTGGAACATGATTAAAAAACACCCGCTCGCTATGAAGGCAGCGAAAATCTGGCCCCAGAGGGGATAACCCATTCCAGCCCCTTCAATTTGCTTTAACCGTGAAAAAGCCTCTTCTGGTGTCATTTCCTTACCCGAAATGCTTCGGGAAATGCTATTGACCAAAGTAACTTTGTGTAAATCCGTAGACCTCTGGGAGACACGAATCAATTTGGAGGCTGGGTGCATACCATCCAAGGAAAAAATAATTCCCGTAGGAGTTGAAAAACTGTGTGAATCCGCGCATCCAAACGCTGCAGCAATCCTGACCATCGTATCTTCCACCCGTGAGGTTTCCGCTCCGTTTTGAAGCATGATTTTCCCCGCTAGTAAACATACATCTATAATTTCATTGTATTGTAACTTTTCATCCATTTTATCCTCTCCATCACTTTACATGTGAGTTGTTTCTCCCATTCTAAGGATCACGAACTTATCAGCTTAAATCCACCTCATAATAGCCCAATTCCCGTGAAAAGGATATAAAAATGTTTCCATTTTTCTTTACAATCCAGTATTCCCCTTATTTCTTGTAGAAACCACTATAACGGTTGAAAATGGGACTAGCATTTTAACAGCACATTCACCCTCTATTTTTTTATATTTGTATCGGAGGAATAAAGCCTGACCAACCATTTTTAGTTCATTATGGAAATATCAATGATCTTATTTTTCCGTTTTCGCTTTATTGATTTTTTCAAAAGGGTATCCGGGCTCGGCTTATCTTCTTGTTCATCAACATGTTTCTTGCACATTACCCGGAGCTTATTCTCAGCTCCGATTTCAGAAGGAGGGAAATATGGAATTACTAGTTTGGATTGCTCTTATACTTATCGTATTTTTTTCTTCAAATATCATTGAAAAAAGATTGAAGAATATCGAAAAACAAAACAATCGCATAATAGAAGTTTTAGAAGAAATTAGAGATCGGAAATAATGGTTCCTTCATTCTGATAACCGGTGAAAACCACTGTTGCTTAGACCATGAAAACATAAAATAAAAAATCTTTTTAAAAATAGTGATCCAAACCCATCCCTCTCCCCGTTTATTAGGTGTAAAGAAAAACGGATTGAAACATTATGAATGAGGAGAGTGGATGAAATGAGATTGAGTAAAAAATTTATTATTCCTGTATTAGGTGCTTCACTATTAATGCCTACGATGGCAAATGTGAGTGCATCCGAAATGAAGTCAACAGCCGTAACACCTGCAGCCGATCTACGCGCTGACTTGGATTACTTATTATCTGAACACTTCACATTGGCAGTAGCGGCAATGACAACGGCTTACGATGGATCTAAGGATGCAGACGAAGCTTTCAAGGCACTGGATCAAAACGCGGTCGATATGGAACCGGCCATTGCCTCCATTTATGGCGAGAAGGGCGCTGCTGAATTTGAGAGAATTTTCAGGGAGCATAACAACTATACAGATGATTTTGTGAAAGCGACAAAGGATAATGACGAAGCTGCCATGGCTGAAGTTGATAAAGAAGTTGAACAATTCGTAAATGAATTTGCGAAATTTTTAAGTACAGCGACTGAAGGTAAACTACCTGAAGCTGCAGCAAAAGATGCGCTTCGCATGCATGAAGATCAAGTAAAAGAAACATTTGAAGACTACGTAGAAGGCGATTATGAAGGTGCAGCAAAAACATACCGTGAAGGCTTCCAGCATATGTTCGACATCAGTAAAGCGCTATCGACTTCCATTGTAACGCAAATGCCGGATAAATTTGAAAATTCAAAAGCGGACACACCGGCTGCTGATTTACGTTCTACATTGAATAGTTTGGCAGCTGAACACTTTGCTTTAGCTACAATGGGCATGCAAAAAGGATTCGAAGGTGCAAAGGACTATGACTATATTGGATGGTCTGAAAATGCCAATACAGCTGATTTCAAAGCAGCTATCGGTTCCGTTTATGGTGATGAAGGTGCTGCCCAATTTGAAAAGATTTGGCAAGGAGATCACATCAATGCACAAGCTGAATTCGTAAGTGCACAAATAAAAGATGATAAAGCAGGCGAACAGGCAGCAAAGGACAAGCTCCATAAGTTTGCACAAGAGTTTGGTACATTCTTAGGTAGTGCAACAGGGGAAAACCTGCCAACGAAGGCAGCTCAAGAAGCGGTTAAAGCACATGAAGATACAGTAATCAAAACGTTTGAACAATATGTAGCGGGCGACTATGCTGGAAGCTATGACACATACCGTGAAGGGTACAAATTGATGTTTGGTGTCGGTCAGGCGCTTGGCGATGCCATTGTAAAGCAAAATCCAGACAAGTTTGCCGGAACAGCGATGCCATCTGATATGCCTAAAACGGGCATGGGCGGTGCTTCCGAACAAACAACGAACCCACTAACGATCATTTGGACAGCCTTAGGTTCCTTAGCAGCGTTAATGGCAGTAGTGGTCGTACGTAAAAGAAAACTGTCTAAATAAATATTAAATTCCCTTACCCTATACCATAATGAAAAAAGAGAGTTCAATCTCTCTTTTTTTTTCAAATTGAGTGATTGAAATGAGGTCATGATATGAATAAACTAATTCATTTCGCTTGTTTTACCTTAATAGCCATTATTCTAGTGAGCGGAACGATTTACGTGAAACAATTAATGGTTCAAGCATCAGAAACTAAAGAGCAGGATAGGAAACCCGTTAAAGAAATGCAAGAGGAAAATTTAAAAAATCGTGTCACACTAGCAGAAGAATTTACTGTATTAAAGGAGCATAAGACAGAAAAGAAACCGCTCAATAAAAAATTCACTGGAATTATCCCGACAGATATAACCATTCCTTCCATTGATGTGAAAGCTTCAATTGAGCAAGTCGGTTTATTGGAAACCGGTGAAATGGATGCCCCTTCCACTGAAGACGGCGTGGCTTGGTTTGAACCTGGCGCAAAACCAGGGGTGAAAGGAAACGCAGTATTGGCAGGGCATGTAGATAGTAAGACAGGGCCCGCCATTTTTTATCATTTAAAAGCCCTCGAAAAAGGCGATGAAATTACGGTTAAAGATAAACAAGGAACACAACTCACATTTGTGGTGACAAATAAACAAAGCTATCCACGAGACAAAGCCCCTCTTAACGAAATCTTCGGATATAGCACAGGGCGCCATTTGAATTTGATTACATGCACAGGCACCTTCGACCGATCAAAAGGCACGCATCAAGAACGATTGGTCGTATATACAGAATTGAAAGCAGAAGAGGCGATGCAGCTTGAAAATGAAGCCAAACTGCCTGATGCACCAACGAATGTAAAAATAAGCGGGAATTTGTTATCCTGGTATGCCGTACGTGAAGGAAATATCATTGGTTACCGAATATACAAAAAAGTGCCTGGCGGAACATTCACGCATATAGGGAGCATATCAGAGTACGAACGTAAAAGTTATGTAGATAAAAACATCTTAAATGCTCATTACTATGTAACAGCGGTTAATGAATATGGCCAAGAATCAGCTCCATCCAGCATGGCTAAATGATAAGAAGTTCACTCTTTGAAGTGTCCAATTGGTAGACACAATATCCCTGCTGCTTCCAAGGATTGAGTTCGGCATTGCGCCGGACCGATCCTTTTCATTTTCCCTTTTGGTCAGCTCTTGTTTGAAGGTGCAGGACGCTTACTTGGAGATACACATCCATGCAAGTTTTTTGCACCCTCACATTTCCCAGCCATTGAAACCATAGAAAATGCTTATCCTTCAGTTTCTCCTATTCCTTTTTGAATAAAGTCCTCCACGGTTTGATTAAACAAATCGCTTTCTTCCAGAAAAGGGCAATGGCAGCTATCTTCAAAGATTACGAGTTGGGAATTAGGGATATGTTCATGCAAATGCTCCCCTGCAGCAACCGGAATCACTTTTTCTTGCCTTCCGAAACAAAGAAGGGTGGGAACGTTGATTTTGGGCAGGAAATCACGATAATCAACGATTGATTGGTCAAATAGAATGCTGCTGGCAATCGATTCAGGCATTCTGGTTACTTCCTCAAGCATCCAGTCTGCATCCTCCCCGGATAATTCATTTTTAAACATGGAGGAAAGGAATGTTTGTAAAAAAGGGGTGCGATTCGTTTGGATCTCCGTCATGAAGGCTATCAACGTGCCCATATCAAAAGCACCGATCTCAAAATCAGGCCATTTAAAATCAGATGCCAGCTCATCGACGATCACTGTTGAATGAACATTTCCCCCGCCGAATTGCTTCAGGTAATCCCAGACGACAAAAGCCCCCATCGACCAACCTACAAGGATGACATCCTTCAGTTTCCGTTTACTAATGAATGCATGTAGATCCTTTGCATATACGGAGACCGTATTTCCGTAATGAACCTCGTTCGACTTGCCATGGCTTCTCAAATCAAGCAGAATCGTTCGATAGTTTTGTGAGAAGTATGGAAGCTGCTTAGTAAAGAAGCGACTGCTCATCCATACCCCATGGATAAAAATGATCGGACGTCCCTGCCCCTTTTCTTCATAGAAGAGCCGGACGCCCTCTTCCACATCAAAAAATGTCATATTGACCCTCCTAACCCAAACTTTTCAATCTTTCTTCTTATTATGTATTGCGTTTCGGCTTTTAACATTCCTTCCTTTAAAAATATATTGTCAAACCTGCATCTAAAGCTGATAATAAAGTATATTTTTATTGATTTCTTCATCCTGAAAGGACGGAATTTTTCATGAAGAGTTTTTTTAAAAACTATCGATCGTCATTGATCCTACTCACTGCCATCATTATCGGCGGGATAGCGGGCGTCGTTTTCGGTGAGAAGACCTCGGTCATACAACCGCTGGGAGACTTATTTCTAAACTTGATGTTCACGATCATCGTGCCATTAGTATTTTTCAGCATCGCTTCAGCCATTGCCAATATGAGCGGAATGAACCGCTTAGGCAAAATCATGGGCAGCATCGTGATCGTTTTCCTGACGACAGCCGCTTTGGCTGCCGTGATTGGTTTCATTGGGACAACCATCATCAACCCTTTGGAGGGCACAGATACGACAGCCATCAAGGAATTGATGGAAAACAGTTCTCCTGAGGAAAAAATTGAAGAAGTTTCTTTCTTCAGTCAACTTGTCAACACGGTAACGGTGTCCGATTTTCCAGAACTGTTCTCTAGAAGCAATATGCTCCAGCTTATTGTTTTCTCGGTGTTAGTTGGACTTTCGACTGCACTTGCCGGGGAGAAGGCTAGACCGATCACTGAATTTTTGACAGCTGGAACGGCTGTCATGATGAAGGTCGTTAAAATCGTCATGTACTATGCACCAATTGGACTTGGGGCTTATTTTGCGACGATCATCGGACAGCTCGGGCCGCAGATTTTAGAAGGCTATGCGCGCACCTTCATTCTTTATATCGTCCTAGCTTTGATTTATTATTTTGCCTTCTTCACTTTGTATGCCTTTCTCGCAGGTGGGAAGGATGGCGTTAAATTATTTTGGAAAAATGCCTTGGCGCCATCAATTACAGCCATCGCTACGTGCTCCAGTGCCGCATGCATTCCAGTCAATCTGGAATCAGTCAAGAAAATGGGCGTGCCAAAGGATATTGCGGAAACGGTCATTCCACTCGGAGCCAACACTCATAAGGATGGGTCCGTATTTGGCGGGGTTCTGAAAATCGTTTTTCTATTCAGCTTATTCGGTAAGGATATGACAAGCATTTCAAGCATATTGAGCATCCTTGCCGTTGCCTTTTTGGTTGGTGCTGTCATGGGCGCCATTCCTGGGGGAGGGATGATCGGGGAAATGCTGATTCTGAGCGTATTCGGCTTCCCGGTTGAAGTTTTGCCGATCATTGCGGTTATATCCACGATTATCGATGCACCTGCTACACTGCTGAACTCAACAGGAAACACAGTTTGTGCCATGCTCGTGTCCAGGCTCGTCGAGGGCAAGAACTGGTTAAAGCAAGCTTTTGTTAAAGAAGATTCGGCCGTTTGATCGAACGGATGCCTGGTTGTCCAGGCATCTTTTTTTTTAGGAGCAAGGTCTTCCCTGCCGATGCATAGAATGTAACTGTAAAGGAGGGATTCCGATGTTTACGAAGTGGTTGCCTGCGGCGATCGTCATTACGGGACTAGCCTATATTTTCGTCATACCTGAAGAGCCGTTGCTTCTGAAAATCAGCTGTAAAGTGATTCCGATGATATTGATTTTGCTTTACGCCAGCAAAACCGGAGCGAAAGGGAAACGATATCCATTCCTGATACTCCTTGGATTATTCTTTTGCATGCTTGGGGACGGCTTATTGATCTGGTTCCTTATCGGCCTTTCCGCCTTCTTGATCGGCCATCTTTTCTATATTGCAGCCTTCCTGAAATCATGGAACTTTTCCTGGCGCCGATTCGCCACGATACTGCCGATTGCCATTTACTCGACAATAATCGGTCGGGAAATTATCCGTTCCCTGATTGAAACAGGTGAGAATGGCCTCATCATCCCTGTAATCGGTTATGTGACGGTCATCTCCCTCATGGGCTGGACGGCCATCATGACCAGAAATAACGCTGCAATCATCGGCGGGATTCTGTTCGTGATTTCCGATTCCATCCTAGCTTGGAACAAATTCATTGACGTTATTGCTTTTTCCGGTCCACTGATCATGCTTACCTATTATGCCGCCCAATTTTTCATTGCTGCCAGCATTCGCAGCAGCCCATCCTTCAGTTTGGCGAATGCCTTGAAAGATGAGACCCCAATCCGGTGACACGATGATTCCGTTCCACATGAAACAATGAAAAAAGCAGTCACAGCTCGAATTGAGCGGTGACTGCCCTTTTTCACCCTTTGATTTTCCTGATGAAGACCACTTTTAAATAGTTGCCTTCCTTATATTCCGGACTTGTTTTGAAGTCAGCCGGCAATGAGAATTGCTCGATGATTTCATACTTCCCGTTACTTTCCCTGAAGGCCGCTTCGATGAAGCTCTTGAATTTCTTCATGTCAAACGTGCTGCAATTAGTCGATGCGATGATGACTCCTTCGTCTTCCGTAATCGCAATGGTATCCTTCAATAGATTCGTATAATCTTTTCCAGCGCTGAATGTGAATTTCTTCGATTTGGCAAAGCTCGGCGGATCGAGGATGACCATGTCGAATTTCAACTCTTTCTTCACTGCATATTTAAAATACTTGAATACATCCATCACGACAATGTTCTGCGTTTTGGGATCTATACCGTTCACGCTGAACTGCTCGATCGTCTTCGGTAAGCTGCGATTCGCAAGGTCGACGCTTGTTGTTTTAATCGCACCGCCCAAAGCGGCAAACACGGAAAATGCTCCCGTATAGGAGAACATATTCAGCACCGTTTTCCCTTTTGCATAATCATCTCGGATTTTCCGTCGGACATCACGCTGATCAAGGAAGACACCGACCATGGCGCCATCATTCAAATAAACAGCGAACTGGACTCCGTTTTCCTTTACAAGAAGCGGAAATTCCGGTTGCTCGCCCATAACGAAATCGTCTTCTTCGACATATTGCCCCTTCGTATCAAAGCGTTTCTTCTGATAAATCGATTTGACCTCGACGGTATCCTGTAATGCCTTGATGATGTATTCCTTGAACGAATAGATCCCTTTGCTATACCAGCTGATGACATAGTGACCGTCATAATGATCGATGATCAAACCGCCAATCCCATCGCCCTCCCCGTTAAACACACGGAAAGCGGTCGTCTCAGGATCTTGAAAATAAGGGTTACGGAATTCAACGGCTGCCCGGATCTTCCCACTAAAAAAGGGTTGATCGATTTTTTCATTTTCACTTTTGGTCAATACCCAGCCATAGCCCTTATTTTGTTTCCCGTAATATCCCTTTGCGAGGAAGCGTTTATTCTCATCGACCAAACGCACTAAAGACCCCTCTTCCTGAAGATCATGAAGATTGGATATCGACTCTTTAGCGATCAGCGGAAAGCCCTTGCCCATTTTGCTTGCATACTTGGCTTTCACTTTTATATCTATTTCTTTTCCCATCTATATCATCCTATCTATGCAAATGCTTACCTTCCCATTTTACCCTAATCCCTTTATAAATAAAAACCAGCCCGGTTGTCCAGGCTGGTTCCTAATAAAATCTTGTTTATGATACTTCCAAGTGAAGATCGCCCGGTTTCACTTTACCCATCAGCTTCAGCACTCGATGCAGGGCAAGGGTGATCAATGCCGGCAAGACCATGCCCACAGCTACATAAACCAAGAATGTATACAATCCTTGCCCTGTAATGATGGCTATCGGGGCAATCATTGAACTTAACCCCATGCCCCCAAGCTCATACGGTACCTGAAAATCAAATGCCATGGTAGCGATCGGGGCACAAATGATTGCCGCAATGAAAGGGGGGACGACATATAATGGCTTTTTGATTAAATTGGGAAACTGGACTTTTGGCGTAACGACCATCTGCGCCAGGAAACCGCCCATATCATTATCTTTATAAGACATGACAGTGAACCCGACAAACTGAACGGTACAGCCGATTAAAGCTGCTGCACTGGAAACGGGATCTAATTGCAAGGCGATCGCAAGGGCAGCGGATGAAGCTGGTGTCATCAATAAAACGCTCCATACCAAGGCGATGACCATGGATCCGATTAAAGGCGACCCTCCAACGGCTGCGGTGATTTGACCGCTTAACCAAGTTAGCAATGGTGTGGTTACAAGAGCAAGTCCATAACCGGAAACCCCGCCGACAAGAACTGCCCCCAAAGGAATCGCCATGATATCCAACTTTGTTTTGCCAATTAGACGCTTACCTACATAGGTTGCAATGACTGCTGCCAGGACGGCACTTAATGGCTGCCCCGTAACGATCGTGAAAGCCCCCTCTGCCGTTCTGTGAATCGCAGCACCGCCAACCGCACTCGAAGCCATTGCGCTAAAGATGATCAATGAATTCCCTCCAAGCTGATAGGCAATGCCTGCCCCAAGCGCAGGTGCAAGCAGGACCTTTGCGGCTCCGCCTATTGCAAGGAAGACCTCCCAGCCTAAATACCCTCCAATGGATTCAAATAATAACCCGATTCCTAACGTAACCAAAACTGCATTGGCTATTCCTGTAGATGCCCTGTACATTCGATCGTTGATATATGCTTTCCTGCTCAATTTATTTCCTCTCCTCATCATTTATCAGAATATTCACTATAAATAAACCCAAAAAAAGTCCCTGTCCAGAGAAAAATCAATCTCCTTCATTTATCACAAATCGTGACACCGGCCATGATGCCTGTCCGTATAATAACATGAATTTTCAGACAATGTAAGGCGTATTTATATACCAATAAAATAAAAACGCTTTCATAAAAGCGATTTTAATAGGGGTTTATGCAAATATAATGAAGAATTGTATTATTTCAGTATATATGATGAGTTCTATTCCACTTTAAGCTTCATCTTCAAGCTCCCTCTTTCATATCAAATCGGTCAATAATTGATCTAATATTCAGATTGTTCCATGAGATTTTTAGGTATATCATGAAGGAATCATCCAAAAGCAGATAGCTTGATTCATTTATAATTCCAGATAAGGAGAGCAAACTCAATGACAACTTCACTAAAAGTCGATCATGAAGAATTACAGGTAGCCAAAGAGTACGTAAGACATGTATACGCGCAGGTTAAGGAACGTAATCCACATGAAAGTGAATTCCATCAAGCCGTCAAAGAAATATTCCTTTCGCTTGTCCCCGTATTTGCAAAGCATCCCATATATATGAAAAATGGAATATTACAAAGATTGGTTGAACCAGAACGAATGATCAACTTCCGCGTTTCCTGGGTCGATGACCTGGGCAATGTCCAAGTTAATCGCGGTTTCCGCGTTCAATTCAACAGTGCAATCGGTCCATTCAAGGGCGGCCTGCGCTTTCACCCCACAGTCAATTCAAGCATCATAAAGTTTCTTGGTTTCGAGCAAATCTTTAAAAATTCTCTTACAGGCCAGCCGATCGGAGGAGGAAAAGGCGGATCGGATTTCGATCCGAAAGGCAAATCGGACTCGGAAATCATGCGCTTTTGCCAAAGCTTCATGTCCGAGCTCAGTCGTTATATCGGGCCCGACACAGACGTACCAGCTGGTGATATAGGCGTTGGCGCAAGGGAAATCGGTTATCTTTTCGGCCAATATAAAAAGATGCAAGGCAGCTACCATGCCGGTGTTTTAACTGGTAAAGGATTAAGCTATGGCGGAAGCTTGGCCCGTACCGAAGCGACTGGTTATGGGACAGTATACTTCGTCGAAGAGATGCTTAAGGACAAAGGGTTACAATTCCATGGAAGCACGGTTGTCGTTTCAGGATCAGGCAATGTTTCCATTTATGCGATGGAGAAAGCTAAGCAATTGGGCGCTAAAGTCGTTGCCTGCAGTGATTCCAACGGCTACATTTATGATGAAAAAGGTTTGAACCTTGATACGATTAGACAGTTAAAAGAAGTGGGACGAAAAAGATTGAGTGAGTATGTCCATTCACACCCGGATGCGGAGTACAATGAAGGCAGCTATGGGATTTGGTCCGTACCATGCGATATCGCCCTTCCTTGTGCCACACAAAATGAAATTGATGAAGAAGCGGCAAAATTGCTGATCAAAAATAATGTGAAAGCGGTCGGCGAAGGTGCCAACATGCCTTCGACCCTTGAGGCAATTGATGTATTCCTTAATCATGGCATCCTTTTTGGGCCTGCAAAAGCGGCAAATGCAGGCGGGGTAGCCGTTTCTGCACTTGAAATGGCTCAAAACAGTGCAAGAATGCCTTGGACGTTCGAAGAAGTCGATGCCAAATTGCAAGCCATCATGAAAAACATCTATAAAAACAGTGTAGAAGCGGCAGATGAATACGGTGAGCCTGGCAACTTGGTTGTTGGTGCCAATATTGCTGGATTCCTTAAAGTGGCGGATGCCATGCTCACTCAAGGGATACTGTAACCTAACAGATACTTATTCATGGAGCGGTCCGACACACGGGCCGCTTCTTTTTGTTTAAAGAATCGGCCTGTTCCCATAAAAATCACCATCAACAAAAAAAGTGCCGGAAAAGCCCCGGCACTCTCAATATTCGCTGTTTATTCTTTTGTGACCAATTTCAGCGGTACGGAAATGGTTTTTTCGACTTTGTCGCCTTTCAAGATCTTTTCAGCCGCATTGACCGCCTCTTCACCAATCAAAGCAGGTTGCTGGGCAACTGTAGCTTTTAGTTCACCGCTCTCGACAGCCTTCAATGCATCATCATTGCCATCGAAGCCTACCACGATGATATCCTTGCCTGCTGCCTTGATTGCTTCAATGGCACCTAATGCCATTTCATCATTATGTGCGAATACCGCTTGGATATCTTTATTTCCTTGCAAAATATTTTCCATTACGTTAAGACCTTTTGTCCGGTCGAATTCTGCCGTCTGGCTTGTCACGACATCTAATTGCTTGTCCGCAAGATTATGGAAGCCTTTTCCACGTTCACGAGTTGCAGACGCTCCAGATACACCTTCAAGCTCAACTACCTTAGCTTTTTCACCAAGCTCTTTCACTAGGTATTCCGCAGCCAATTCCCCACCAGCGACATTATCGGAGGCGATGAATGTTTCGATATCGCCTTCATCTGATGAGCGGTCAATCGTAATGACAGGAATCCCTTCATCATTTGCAGATTGAACGGCTGAAGAAATTGCCGCAGAGTCTGTCGGATTCACTACAAGGACATCCACCTTTTGAAGGATTAAGTCTTCAATTCCGCTAATTTGTTTAGCCGTATCATCTTGGGCATCTACGACTGTAACCTTCATGCCTTTTTCTTTTGCCTCTTTTTCAATCCCATCCTTTAATGAAACGAAGAAAGGATTATTTAAAGTGGAAATGCTGACACCGATTTTTACGCCTTTTACAGAGTCTTTCTTTTCTTTTTTATCATCTTTCAGACCCGAATCCATTGAGCATGCCGCCAAGACCATTAAAGAAAGAACCATGATGATCGATACGATTTTTTTCATATATTACACCTCTGCTTATGATTTTTTACGGTCAAGTAAGACCGCGATTAATATAACTGCACCTTTTACCACTTGTTGGTAGAAAGAGGATACACCAAGTAAATTCATGCCATTATTCAACGTGCCGATGATCAGGACACCCACGAGCGTGCCGAACAATCGCCCTTTACCACCTGATAGGCTCGTCCCGCCAAGCACAACGGCTGCAATGGCATCCATTTCATAGGATTGCCCTGCCGTTGGCTGTGCCGAATTCAGGCGGGAGGTTAAAATGGCGCCGGCAATGGCAGCCATCGTACCTGCCAGCCCATAAATGGCCACCTTCACGCGATCGACTTTAATCCCGGATATACGGGAAGCCTTTTCATTTCCACCAATGGCATACGTTTTGCGGCCAAACGATGTTTTATGAAGCAGGAACCATAGGATGAAAAAGGCAATGATCATCACGACCGCCGGTACCGGCAAACCTAGGAAGTACCCTCTCCCAAGCATTTGGAACGAGACCGAATCACCAATGCCCGTTATCGGCTTTCCATCGGTATAAACGAGCGTCAAGCCACGGAAAATCGTCATCGTAGCCAGTGTAACGATGAAAGGAGCCATTTTTCCTTTTGATATGAGAATTCCATTGATTACACCCATTATTGTACCCAGTAGTACGCCTACCAATATTGCAAGGATCGGGTCCAATCCAGAAACCATCATGCCAGCCATAAGTGCGCTGGATAATGCCAGAATGGAACCGACGGATAAGTCGATGCCCCCTGTCAATATGATGAAAGTCATCCCGAATGCGATAAGCGCATTGATGGAGGTTTGACGCAATAGATTCAAGATATTGTTCGGTTCCATGAATGATGGATTTAATACGGTTATTACGATAAATAATAGGAACAAGGCGAGTAACGGACCGAATTTTTGCCAGATCCCGCTTTTTCCTGTAGCCTCAAGTTTCATCCTAATTCCCCCCTGTCGCCAATGCCATAATTTTTTCTTGTGTCGCTTCCTGCTTTAACAATTCCCCTGCGATTTCACCTTCGTGAACGACAAGGATCCTATCACTCATTCCAACGATTTCCGGAAGTTCAGAAGAAACCATGATGATGGCAATCCCCCGCTCCGTCAATTCATGCATCAATTCATAAATTTCCCGTTTTGCGCCAACATCGATTCCCCTTGTAGGCTCATCCATAATTAATACCTTCGGGGAGGTGCCGATCCATTTCGCGATGACGACTTTTTGCTGATTACCCCCGGAAAGGGTGCCGATGATCGTTTCCGCAGAGGATGTCTTTACATGAAGTCGTTTGATCATCATATCTGCAAAGTTTTTCTCATCCTCCGTTTTCACGAGCCCGCTTGGAGCAAAGCTCTTCAAATTGGGCAAACCGATATTTTCCCTTATTGAAAAATCGAGGATCAGCCCCTCTTCTTTACGGTTTTCCGTAATGAACGCCAAACCGTGCCGTACCGCATCCGCCGGTTTTCGTATGGCAACCCTCTTGCCCTCAACGGTAATCTCACCGCGATCTATTTGGTCGACACCGAAAAGGGCGCGCATGATTTCCGTTCTGCCTGCTCCCATCAATCCGGCTACACCCACAATTTCACCTTGCCGGATTGCAAAATTGATATCTTCAAACATCCCTTTTTTCGTTAATCCTTTTACTTCAAGGACTACATCGCCAAGATCCGCATGACGATGAGGGAACCGATCCTCCAGCTCCCGACCGACCATTTTTTGTACGACTTCATCGAAATTCGTATCGACGATTCTTTTCGTATCGACGGTTTTACCATCACGCATGACGGTGATCCTATCGCAAATGGCGAATATTTCCTCCATCCGATGAGAGATATAAACAAGGGATACGCCCTTTTGGGTAAGGCCCTTCATCACTTCAAAAAGCTTTTCGATTTCCCTATCGGTCAATGCTGCGGTCGGTTCGTCCATGATGATGACCTCCGCCTCCGTCATTAGCGCCTTGGCAATTTCGATCATTTGCTGTTCACCTACGGAACAAAGGCCGGCTTCCTTATCGAAGGGAAGTGATATATTAAGCGTTTTAAAAACTTCTTTTGCACGCGCTTTCATTTGTTTCGACTTTAGGACACCTAACTTATTGACCATTTCCTTGCCGATGAATAGGTTCTCCAACACGGTCATTTCCGGCCAAATATTCAGTTCCTGACGGATAAAGGCCATCCCCGCTTCTTCCGCTTCCTTTGAATCCTTGAATGAGGTTTCATTGCCGTTAATCTCGATCGTTCCTTGATCCTGTTTATGAAGACCAGTCAAAATGTTCATCAAGGTTGATTTACCTGCTCCATTTTCCCCCATGAGCGCATGTACCTCACCAGCCTCCAACGAAAATTGAACACCCTCCAATACCTTATTTTGACCAAATGCCTTATATATATCGTGCATTTCGATTTGCATGGCTCTTCACCTCTTTCTTTAAAAGAATACTCCAGACTGCAAAATGCAATTCGAATACGGCGTCGTCTCCCCAGTGCGGATGATCGCTTTCGCTTTACCAGTCAGCTTCTTGAACTCCTCATGTGAAACATATTCAATCGCTTCGCCGAATTGCTGCTCCATATATTGATGCTGTCCTGAATTTTTCTCTTTCACTTCAGTAGCGGCAATGACCTTTTCAATGACCATATCTTCCTGAACGGCCTCGATGACAGCTTGAAACGATGGGGTCCCGGGAGTCAGTGCTAAGTCTATTTTAATGACTCCCGATGGAACCGGCAGCCCGGCGTCACCTACAACTATATAATCCGTATGACCAAGGTCGGCAAGGACCTTGGCTATCGAACTATTGATGATTCCTAGACGTTTCATGCTTCAAGGCCCCTTTCGACTTCCTCCCTATGCGGCATGCCGCCTTGGGCCCCTAACTTCGTCACTGAAATGGAAGCTGCCCGGTTAGCGAAAATCAAACATTCGTCAAAGCTTTTCCCTTCTGCAACGGCCACCGCAAAAGCTGCGTTGAATGTATCGCCAGCACCAGTCGTATCCACCGCTTCCACCACAAAGCTTGAAACGACCTTTTCTTCATGGCCGTCAAAATATCGGACGCCATTTTTTCCTTCTGTAATGAATAACTTATTCGGATGCTCAGTCAGGACCTCAGCTCGATCTCTCCCATTGAAAAGTATTTCGAATTCATGTTCATTGGGCGTCAGGAATGCTGACTGGTGAATGACAGCCTCGCTTAGCTTGCGGGCAGGAGCTGGGTTCAAGAGCAATCTTTTATTGAGTGTTTTGCACAATTCAGCAAGATATTCGACCGTCTCCTCCGGTATTTCCTGCTGAACCATGATGATATCCGCATCCTCTATGACTTTTTGGGCCTTTTGCACATAATCGGGTGTAATGAAATCATTTGCACCTTTAACGACGATTATGCTGTTATCTCCTTCGGAAAGGATAATATGTGCCGTACCGGAGGCCGAACCTGTAACCGGTTCCACATAGTCCGTATTCACGCGATTTTTTTTCAAATTTTCTAAA
Organism: Peribacillus muralis; assembly: GCF_001645685.2. Classification (NCBI taxonomy): domain Bacteria; kingdom Bacillati; phylum Bacillota; class Bacilli; order Caryophanales; family Bacillaceae; genus Peribacillus; species Peribacillus muralis. The sequence goes on from NZ_CP017080.1 coordinate 4,850,277, forward strand.
ATGATTTCTCCATAAAAATCATCTCCTACACATCCAATCATGGATACATCTGCTCCAAGACGAGCTGCTGCCACTGCCTGATTGGCTCCTTTACCTCCTGGGACCGTGATAAATGAATCTCCTAAAACCGTTTCCCCAGCTTTTGGACGCTTGGCTGATGTCACCACTAAATCCATTGAAGAGCTACCTACCACTGCAATTTTAATCACGGCTTTTCCACCTTTCTTCTCGTTGTTTGTCTTTCCACAAAAGAAACAGGTAGCTTCTTATGTGTTTCTGCTATCTTTTCTTGATTGATTTTCCTGATTAACATTTCCGCAGCTTGTGCACCCATCTCATAGGCTGGCTGGCGAATGGTCGACAGCGGTGGGTGCAATAACGCCGTGAATGCGATATCATCATAGCCGATCAATTGAATATCCTCCGGAATCCGGATTCCCCGTTTCAAGATTTCCTGAAGGGCCGCAGCTGCGACAATATCATTGCAAGCGATGATTCCATCCGTATTCGGATACTGCTCGAAAAGCTGCCGCACACAGCTTTGTCCTCCTTGAAGGGTGAGGGATGAGTCCATGACCTGCACATTCACCTTTGCTTGTGTCAATTCCTCCAATGCAGCCGTGTACCGTTCATATACAGGCTTTATTTCCACCGGTCCCCTGATCAGGACGATATTTGTACTGCCTCGATCGAGCAATACACGTGCTGCCAGCCTGCCGCCCGTCTTTTGGTCGGAATAGACGGCTGGCAATTTCTCTGCCGTTCGGTCAAGAAGGACGACCGGGATTTCCAGGTTATCAAAATTTTCATTGGCCTCTTCACTCGTCGAAGCAATCATGCCCACTACATTATTCTGTAGAAAGGTGTCGATATATTCTATTTCCTTATCTCTCTTCTCATCACTATTCCCGAATATCAGCCGATACCCAAATTGCTGTAAGTAATCCTCGACACCCCTTGCCATTTCCGGGAAGAAAGGATTCGTAATGTCCGGTAAGATCAAGCCAACCAATTTGGATTTACGGTTATAGAGGGACCTTGCCACTTCATTCGGTTTATAATTCAGTTTTTCAACAGCCGCCATGACGACCTTCCTTGTGTCCTCATGGGCATAACCGCTGCCATTCATGACTCTAGAAACCGTTGCAACGGAAACCCCAGCTTCCTTTGCAACCTCCCGAATAGTTGCCACCGTATCCACCTCAATAATTTGTGTAACCGTTTACATATAGCTTATCACCAAATTATCTGCACGGCAAGTTTTATTCTTAAGATAATTTTTAGGTAATTGAAACCAAAACTTATGATTGCCCGATTCTGAAGATTTCAGTAATTTGTGATGAGATATTGTACATTGGTGACGTTGCCTTCCGCTCCAGGCACGCGCTTTCGAGCGGTGTGAACGATTCCCCTACTGCCTTCAAATCCAATAACAAAGCAAAATGCTGGCCCAATGGTTTTGAGCCAGCATAGTGATTAAATGGATTTGGCAGGTAGCTTTTCGTATAGAGCATTTTTGACGTATCCGAACTCTGATGCGTGCGGACGATCTTCGCCATCACCATACCCATATTGAAGCATCCTGTTTCTGTTTAAACAGAGCTTCGTTAATTTCGGGGCAAAGAAATCGAATAGGTCGAAACGGTCCTGCAACTGCGGAAACTTTTGCTGATGTGCAAGGATTGCTTTCGTGACGCCTTCCCAAAAGACATCCTCATTCAATAATTGCCTTTTCATCAGGAGCGTGGACAAGTAACGGAAATGACAAATAAAGAGTCCCGTGAAAATGAATTGAACGAGACCTTCAGGCGGCTCGCACCTTAGTACCTTTTTTAGATCATCAGGAAGTTCGCTCAATTCAGGAAGCGGCTGATCACTTATATTCACGTCATCTACAAAATCCTTGATTGCCAGCCTATGCGGCTTGTAATCCTTCAAAACTAAAATCGTATTTTGGCCATGTGGTGAAAAAACAACTCCGTATTGATAAATGAAATGTAATAACGGAGAAAGGATGACCTCGAATAGTTGGTCCGTCCATTCTGCAGCGGTTAACCCTGACTTTTCGATCAGGCTTTCAACATACGGCTTGCCTTCGTGGTCCACATGCAGGAGCGACGCTAACGTAATGGGCTTCTCGCCTTCCCCCATATAACTGTATATGCTTTCGCGCCAAATGCCGCCAAGCATCTCTAAGTATTGATAAGGTACGTTTTTTAGCTTTGAGAAATAGGGGTGATCGACATTTAGACTGGCGATTTCACCAGGAAGCACCACTTTGCATTCTTCTTTTAAATAGCGATCATTATCGTAAATGTTCTTAATATACTCCGTGATTTTTGGAGCAATGACCGTACGTTCTGCTGGCAATCCGCGATAGACGAGCGTATTTAAAATGCTCATTGGCAGCTTGACGTGGTGCTTGTTCTTATTGGACATATTAACGAAGGTCCGGATCGACTGTTGCGGCAGATAATCATCTGGGCCATTTCCTAAAGCCACGATCAATCCCTTCGCCAAATCATCTGTGAAATTCTGGATGATGATATTCTTCCATTGCCATTCATGAATCGGCAGGTAATAGTAGTCTTTCTCTTCTAAGCCCTTCTCTCCCAATCTATCAGCAAAAACGTTACGGGTTTTCCTATCCAGTTCATTTTCCATCAATTGTTTATAGTCCAAGGTTTCAATGGAATTGAAAGCGGCTCTTGTTTTATGGACGGCGATCCATGATAGCTGAATTTTCTCCTGATTTTCCGGGGCATACTTCAAATAATCATCATAACCGAATCCAATTCTCCCCTTATTATAGGCGATCCAAGGGTGCCCGCTCATTTCTCCCTCAAGCCATGCGTAATCCAGCTCGACCAACTCATCAGCGCTTTTTCCAGGTTTGGCTAGCAGTTGCAGGTCGGCTAATAATGTATGATTAAATTCCTTAATCAAATGGCCGGTTGTTTCTGCCGTCATCCCAATCAGCGGCTGAAGATCCAAAATGAATTGAATGGCATCATCGGCCAGTGTTGCTTCTCCAGTTGCCGATTCATAGACTGAAATCGAATCAGCTCGAACTTCATAGCTGTCAAATAGGCGCGGCCATGCTAAAAATCGATATGATATATCTTCATTTATCTTTAGCTCATATAAGTTTCCTGCTGCTGCATCTTCCATCAAGACAGCTGGATGGATCATATCCTCATACATATATTCGGAGATCATTTTGGCGAGCAGGCTTTGGTTTACGATCGACCAACTTTTTTTCGTAGCCGCCTGTTCCACTTCATTTATGAATTGCATACACTGACTCCCCTTCACTCTATTAATAGGCCGCGACCGGCGTTTTTACACGGAATGATTGAAAAGCTCCTTTTGGTTCGGCTGGATACACGTCCCTACCCGCTATTCGGTTAATGATAATCGAATTCCTGAATGCCCCAAGCCCTAAATCCGGTGCACCTACACCATGCGTATGTATCTCTCCGTTTTGGATGAAAAGGTGATTGGGAGTAGGAACGGTTGTACCGATCCGGTAGTCCTGGGTTATTTCCAGACGACCAAGTTCATCACGGACAATGAGGTCTTCCATGCCATCAAGAAAGGCAGGAACGGTCGATTTATATCCTGTTCCGAATACGATCGCCTCTGTATCCACATTAAAGTCGCTTTCTTCGACCCATTGATGACATTTCAATGTCCATCCGCCATCAGAGGGTTTCAAGGAGGAAACTTCAGTCATTGCCCTAAGCTCAATGTCAAGCTCGGCATTTCCAATTGATTTCTCATATATTTTGTCGAAGATCGATGCAATCGTCGTCGCACTTATTCCTTTATACAAAAGGTCCTGTTTTGGCAGAATTTCATCCTTCTTCTCCTGCGGCAGGCGATAAAAGAAATCGAGATAATCCGGAGTGAAGTATTCCAAGCCAAGTTTTGAATATTCCATTGGGAAAAATCCTTTTGACCTTGTATACCAATTCAGTTGGTACCCATGATTTTCTTGCTCATTCAACAGATCCTCGAACACCTCGGCTGCACTCTGGCCCGAACCGACAACCGTTATTGATTTTTTGTTCAAGATATTTTCCTTATTCCGCAAGTAATCGGCAGAATGCAGGATGCTATCTCCTATAAATGAACTAAATGCAGAGGGCACCGCAGGGGCGCTTCCGATTCCCAATACAACATGACGGCTATGATACACCTCAACCTGCCGGGTTTGTTCATCCCTTACATGTATTCGGTAAATCGGCTCTTCTTGATCCTTTATATACTCGATCGTTTCCACCGCTTTTCCAAAGCGGCAGCTATCGAGTTGATTGGCCGTCCAGCGACAATAGTCGTTATATTCCTTCCGTGGGATCAGGAACTTTTCAAGAAAGTAGAAATGATAAAGCCGGTCATGCTGCTGTAGATAATTCAAGTAACTATATTTGCTTGTCACATCTGCCATGCTAACTAAATCAGCAAAGAATGGCACCTGCAACGTCGTTCCCTCGAGCAGCATCCCTTCATGCCAATTAAACTCCTGCTTCCTTTCAAAAAAGAGAGCATTCAGTTCTGGAGTTTTTTCCAATAGGGCGGCTAGCCCAAGATTGAAAGGACCGATTCCGACCCCGATCACATCATAGGTAAATCGTTGCTTCTCCATATTTCCACTTCCTTTCGAAGTTCTCACGCGTGCAAGCCATAAGCAAACCGGTCTTATCTGGAAGTTCAATTTCTTTCATTGGAGTGAACCCACATTTTTCAAACAGATGAATCATCTTTTTGTTTCTAATATCTGGTTCGGCCATCACCTTTTTGGTACTGGAAGTGAGGAGTTGGTATTTCACCATCGACCGTAAAAATGGCAAAGCCAGCCCTTTTCCAAGGTATTCAGGATTGCCAATGAGCAAATGAATTCCCTGGTCCCCCTCCTCGGCATCATAATAGTCTTCAATGATATCGCCTTTTACCCAATACGACTCCCAATAGCTCATTGGTGTTTCATCGAGGCACCCTAAATATAGTGTTTGATGTGAATCAGCCAATGCCTTTTGTAAATGGCGCGAAAATTTTTCCTTTGTGAAATTCAAATTCCAATAGGGTATCACATGTTCTTCATGCATCCAACCGTGCAGCGTATCGATATCCCTATCAAATTCAACTTTGACAAATGATAGCAACTGACGATGGTCTTTCAGCATTTCTTCATAACTATTTTTCATTGGCAGCCAAGACCCCTTGTGCAAATGGATTTTCGATGGTCGTATAGACGGATTGGGTTTCCAGTGAACCCACCAGCTCGTCCAAGTCATGAAAACGTGTCAGTAAATTCGCTTTACATGGTAGTTTTCGTTCTTGAAGCAGCCTGGAAACAACTCGATTCAACCCTTCATCATCACTCATGGCATTGATCGATTCCAATTGTTCCTGGACGATTTGCAGTAATGCCTGTTCCGAAGCCAGTCCCTCTGTACCGAAATTGTTGATCACTCCCAATATGTGATTGAAGAAAAAGTAGTATTGCAGCCTTTCTTCTGCAACTTCATCGGAACATATGGTAAAGCTTTTTTTGCTAAGCTCGGGAAGGATGCTATACAAGCGGTCCACCTTGGATTGGCAATAGTAATATCCTTGGTTATCACGGTAATGGAATATGGAAGGATACCCATTTTGAAGCTGGATGATGGAATTTTGCTGATGGGCCTCCAGAACGATTCCATACTTTTCAAATAACCAAAGCATTGGCTTCACTGTCATCGACAGATAGCTAGTGAACCAATCGATGCTCACATCTTCTGTCGTTCGGTTTTCATCAACGGACAATTGGCGGATGATCGCTGCCAGCCTGGAAGGTGCTCCAAAGGCATTATCCTGGCAAAGGCCGGCTATCAGACTGGTATGTTTATCGTCTTCAAAGAAAGGATTTTCCCTTATATCTACATCAAAGCCTGAGTCATGTTCTGTTGTTTTAATCGTTAAGTACGCAGGGTCCTTTATGACACGGAAGGCAGGATGGTGTTTTTTGAGGTCATCACCTAATTTCGAATCCAATAATCTCGCAATTTCCACACCGCGATCTAGTTCTTTTTGCAGATTCGCACGTAATGAATTCGTGATTTTGACCGGCACCGAAAACTTATACATATACCGGGATGAAGCACTATAGACCGTCCGGAATGAAGAAGTTGCCGTAAACTTTTTCCCTAGCGGACCTGCATGGATAAGCTGTCCTGACTCGATTAACCCCTTCACTTCATCTTTTTCGACAAGATCCTTTGCCTGAAGCGGATGTGCCGGAATAATGATATATTGGCTATCTTCATGGCAATACTTGTCACGGAATTCATTCGAAATTTCAGTGTCTGCCATTAATTCCGTTTTGATGATTTCACTTGCAGACAATGCTTCACTGGAGTCCTGGATGACGATTGCCGGCTCGGCCAAAAAGTAATGCAGCTGGAACTCGCCTTTTAATTCAGGTGAATAAATCGATTCATCCCGTTCCGAAATGCCTTGCTTACTTTTTGGAGTAGGATGGAGCAGATGACCAAGCAAGAGGGACTGTTCGGCCTCGATATATGTAAAGTCGCTGCTTTGAAGGGCGTCATAGTCTTCAAACCTGGCTTCAACATAGCGTTGGATATTTTGGCTGCTGAGGATGACGCGCAGCATCAGCTCCTCTTCGCTATCTGTTCTGCCATGCTCATTCAATAATTCCTTGGATATCGCGGAAACCATTGTCACGTAGTCCAATTCGCATACCTGCTTGGACGATGTTCGGTAATAGGCCGGGAAAGCGAAAATATGACGCCCTGTTTTCGACCAATACTTAAGTGGAACAAGCAAGGTAATATTTTGGGATGGGAGATTGCAAACGATTAAAGAATCCGGAACTGCCCCCTCCAATTCAGGCCAGTTCTTCGATTCTCCCAATCTGCCATTCCCGGTTTCCCTGAAATAACAATTCAGAAAGCTTTGCATCGTCGCCCTTTGGGCTATTTGCTTACTATTCATCTTCATTCCTCCATCATATTGAACATTTCACCTAGGATGCGAATCTCGTCTAGTATTTCTTTTATATCCTCAAGCGTTGTCATCGGATTCAGTAGGGTCATTTTTAAATAAACCTCTCCATTGAAACGGGTTTTCGCTAAAAATGCCCGTCCATTGTTCAATAGTTCCTGTTGGATCTGTTTATTTAACTGATCTGTTAACTGAGCACTTACTCCCTCTGGATCATAACGGAATACGACAGCATTCAATTCAGGATGCCTGTTCAATACACGGAATCCGGCCTCATCATCAATCATTGCCGCTGCGTCACGCGCAAGATGGCATGTATAGTCAATCATCTCACCAAAGGTATCCAGACCAACCACCTTTAATGACAGCCAAAGCTTCAAAGCGTCGAATCTTCTCGTCGTTTGAATCGATTTATTGACTAAGTGGACCATTCCTTCCGCTTCATCTTCCTCGGGATTCAAGTAATCGGCATGATGCTGGATATATTTAAAGTGGTCACGATCCGAGACAAGGAAGGCACCACAGCTTATTGGTTGATAGAATAGTTTATGAAAATCGACTGTAATGGAATCAGCTGCTTCCATTCCCTTTATCGATGCTTTGAAATCATGACTTAACATCATTGCGCCACCATATGCGGCATCCACATGCAGCCAGATCCCGTTCAACTTTGCAATTTCAGCCAATTCGGCCAATGGATCGATGGAACCGAAATCCGTTGTTCCGCACGTTGCAACAATGGCAAATGGAAGTAAATCCTGCTCCTTCAGCTTCTTCAGCTGATGGTTGATTTCATCGATGGATAGACGGTGTTTTGAATCCGTTTTAATCGTAATTACCGCCTGCTCACCAAGCCCCAGCTGTGCCGCCGATTTACGAACCGTAAAATGGGCGGCCTCCGAACATAAAATCCTTAGTTTTTTTGAATCGGCTGGCAGTCCTTGCTGTTGGACATCGACATTCCAGATACGCTTACAATAAGCGTCCCTGGCCAGCAACAGGCCCATATAATTGGATTGTGTACCTCCGCTTGTAAAAACCCCATCTGCTTGTTCCGGTAATCCTGCCTGATTGCACAGCCAATCGATTATTCGCTCTTCAACAAATGTTGCAGTCGAGCTTTGATCCCATGAATCCATCGATTGATTCAACGTACTGATGATCAACTCGGCAGCAACGGCAGGTATTAACGTCGGGCAATGCAGATGCCCGATACAGGTTGGGCTGTGTACATTCATGCTGTCATTGATCACAAATTCAGCTAGCTCGGCCGCGACCGACTCAAAGGTCTCCCCTTTTTGGGAAGTTATGGACAACTCATTTATCCTAGCTTCCAAATCGTGCGGTTTTTTACCAGAGTATGGTGAATTGTTCCCGTCTAAAAAGTGAATTAACGTGTTCTCCATGATTTTTAAAGACTGCGTGTAATTACGGATGCCTTCCTCGTTATTCAAGAAAAATGGAGCATAAGCAAAATCGGCTCTCTTTAATGTTTCAATCATCGCTTCAGCCCCTTGCTACCGCTGCATGGACAGCTTGTTCAAAGATTTCAGTAGCTTCTTGCAGCTGTTCTTCCGTCACGATCAATGGCGGTAAGAACCTCACTACACTTCCGTGTCTGCCTCCGACTTCTAAAATCAAACCTCTTTGGAAGCACTCCTGTTGAATCGCACTGGCAAGTTCGGAATTGGCTGGATGACTCCCATTTTGATTTTGCGCTTTTTGATGATCGACCATTTCAACACCAACCATTAGGCCGCGACCTCTGACATCGCCAATCTGTGGAAAATCCTTTTGCAAATCTTTGAGGATATCCTGTAACTTTTCACCCATCTTAGCTGCATGCTCAATAAGGTTGGCCTGTTTCATGAACTTTAAACTTGCAGTGCCTGCTGCCATAGCCAATTGGTTTCCGCGGAACGTACCAATATGTGCACCTGGAGTCCAGACATCCAAATCTTTATGATAGATCACGACAGATAACGGCAGGCTTCCGCCGATTGCTTTAGATAGGACAAGAACATCCGGTATGATCCCTGCATGTTCAAAGGCAAACATTTTGCCTGTGCGTCCTATACCTGATTGAACTTCATCAATGATAAGCGGGATGCCCTTCTCTTTTGTTATCCTTCTGATTTCCTTAAGCCAAGGGATCGGCGCAGGTATGGAACCTCCCTCCCCTTGCACGGCCTCTAAAATCATTCCCGCAGGAGCCAATAATCCGGATTCGGGATCATTCAGCAAATTTTCGATATATTGGCTGCTGATTTTATGACTATCCTCGCCGCCAATTCCGAAAGGACAGCGATATTGATATGGATATGGCAGGAATTGTACATCTGGCATCAACCCTTGCACCTTTTCCTTCGGTTTTGTATTTCCGCTGATTGACATCGTCGCGTGCGTTGCCCCGTGATAGGCACCTTGGAATGATAAAATGCCTCTGTTGCCTGTAGCGGTTTTAACTAACTTAAGTGCGGCCTCAATGGCATCGCCTCCAGTAGGGCCACAAAACTGGATTTTTGCATTTTTTCGGAATTCTTCAGGCAGCCATTCAAAAATTTCATCAATGAACTGCTCTTTTATCGGTGTAGTAAAGTCCAAAGTATGCAAGGGACTTTTATTTTTAAGAACTTTTTCCATTTCTTCAAGGACAGCCGGGTGATTGTGTCCAAGCGCTAATGTTCCGGCTCCGGCAAGAAAATCTATATATTTTTTCCCATCCATGTCTGTAAGGTAAATGCCTTCCGCTTTTTCGATGGCCATGGGTAATCTTCTAGGATATGAACGAGCGTTTGATTCCCTTGTGTTTTGCTGTTCCAGCAATTGATCATTTTTAGTAGTTGTGATAGTTGCCATAATGAGCCTCCTAGTATATTAACTGATAATAATTATCATTTTCAATTACACAATCTTCATTTTAATGACAATGATTATTATTCTCAATGAGTTAATTCACCCATTTTTCTTCTAATAAATACCAATAAAATTAAGAATAGGTTAAAAATGGGACATATTCTCCATGCATTTTTAAACATAAACACGCTCTTAAGGTTTTATTAAGATTGAGTTTATAAGCTGAAGGCTGACAATAATCATGAAAAAGGAGGAACGGCAATGAATGGTTTAAAGGGCAGGCGGGAGCTCAAACATGCAATCACCAAAGCGGATTGTCATTTATTAAGAAATAGCCTGCAAAACTTCATGACGCTCGATCCCCATGGGCAGGATGGGAGGTATTTAATTCGAAGTGTCTATTTCGATAACTTCGACAACAAAATCCTTCGGCAAAAAACAGAGGGATTCTATCATAGGGATAAGTTCAGGGCCAGGCTTTACGATCATAATACCGATTTCATCAATCTGGAAAAAAAGAGTAAACGGAATAACCTTACCTACAAACAGAAGTGCAGGCTTTCTGCCGCAGAATACGAACGGATCCGTTCAGGTGATATTGATTGGATGTCCAGCGATTCAAGATGTATCCTCAGGGACTTATACGTACAAATGACCCTCTTCCAAATCAAGCCTACAACCGTCGTTGACTATGAAAGGGAGGTTTTCATTTATGAGTACGGAAATGTGAGGGTCACCTTTGACAGTCACGTAAAAACGAGTTATCGGGATACGGACTTCCTCAATCCCGAATTAATCGTGGTCGATGCCATGGAACCGGATGTTATCATCCTGGAAATAAAGTTTGACGAATTTCTTCCGGATATCATCAAACAATTGTTATCCATCATCGATACTAGAAAAACAGCTTTTTCAAAATATCAGCTAAGCCGAAGATACGGCTGATAAGCAAAACATACGATTTGGAGGAACAGCAAATGGACACGACGACAACGAGCACCACGTTTAATGATATTTTCAAATCGAGCTTTTTGGACAAGACCGAGAGCTTTTCAATCATTGACTCCCTGATTGGATTACTGTTGGCATTTGCCATCGGATTGTTCATTTACGTCATATATAAAAAGACTTTTTCTGGTGTGATGTACTCACACAATTTCAACATTTCCCTCATCATCATGACAATGGCCACGGCTTTGATCATCATGGGCATATCAACTAATATCGTTATCTCCCTGGGCATGGTCGGTGCACTATCCATCGTGCGATTCAGAACACCGATCAAAGATCCCATGGACTTGGTCTTCTTATTCTGGGCAGCGGCCTCCGGTATTTTATGCGGCGCAGGATTAATTCCTCTCGTCATCATCGGTGCCATTTTGATAGGCATCGTCATGCTTATATTTGCCAATCGGATCACTATTGAAAATCCTTTTTTATTAATCGTTAAATATTCAGATGCTTCAATAGAAAAAAACTTGGAAGAAATGATATCCAGCAAGGTGAAAAAGCATTCGGTCAAATCGAAATCAGTCATGGCGGATAATAACCTCGAAGTGACATATGAAATCCGATTGAAAGATAATAATGCGGATTTCATTAATCAAGTAAAGGACATGAACAGCGTTCACTCTGCCATCATGTTGAGTTATGATGGCAACTTCACAGCTTGACGCATATGAAGGACGGCAGGAGGAAGGAGCCTAGGCATGTTAAAATCAAGATATGTTGCAGCGGCGATTGGATTATTGATCATGATTTTCATAGCAGTGATGTTCTTCCTTCCCCAACTTCAAGTTGAAAAAGCCACCAAAGGGAATACCTATACAGAATCTGTATTTGACCAAAGTAAGGTGACGAAGGTTGACATCACAGTAGCTGATGATGATTTGGATACCATCCTGGATAACCCATCTGAAAAGGAAATCGTTAACGCCGATGTAACGATAGATGGGGAGACGGTGAAAAATGTAGGTTTTCGCACCAAAGGAAATCTCTCCTTGAATTCCGTTGTTCAAATGGGCGATTCAGACCGTTATAGCTGGAAGATAGATTTCGATCATTATCAGGAAGATCAAGATTTACACGGCCTGAAAAAGTTGGCACTAAACAATAATTACAGCGATCCCACTTATATGAGAGAATACCTTTCCTATGAGTTAATGGAAAAGATGGGCATCGCGACACCAGGACATTCTTATATGTACGTGACCATCAACGGGAAGGAATGGGGCCTTTACTTAGGTGTGGAAGCAATAGAGGAAACCTTCCTAAATACCAACTTCGCTGATGGTACAGGCGATCTCTATTATCCTGATGGTACTGGAAGCGATTTAAAATGGATCAGCGAAGACATTGATGCTTACACAGGATTGAATCTGAAAACAAACGATCATTCGGACCAATCCGCCATGATCAACATGCTCGATGCCATCAATAATGAAGGCAATCTGGAGGAAGTACTGGATGTTGATGAAATGCTGCGCTACTTCGCAGCCAACACTGCCCTTGTCAATCTTGATCACTATCAAGGAGATAAAAAGCACAATTACTACCTATATGAAGAGAACGGGATCTTTTCGATACTGCCTTGGGACTATAATATGTCATTTGGCGGTTATTCCGGAGGCGGAGGGAGACAGGGAGGAGACACCAATCTAGAAAATCGAAATGAAGTGACTGCCAAGGACAATGATGCTGAGCAGGATGACACGAAGCTTCCTGAAGAAGCACCGAATATGAACGGTGGCAGAATGATGGATATGAGCTCCAATTTCATGAATGAGAATAACATCAACTTCAGCATCACAGAGCCTGTTTCAGGCACGTCCCTTGATGAACGCCCTTTATTGAAGGCCCTTCTTTCTAACGATGAATACCGTGAAAAATATTATGATTATCTAGACAGCATTGCCACAGATTTTTTCTCTAAAGAAAAAATGACAGCAATGACCTCCGAAATTACAACATTGATCACGCCATATGTGAAAAGTGATCCAACCAAGTTTTATACAATGAACGAGTTCATAGAAGCAACATCCGGTGAGGAAACCCTTGTTGAGTTCGCTTCTCAACGTGCTGAATCCATCTTGGCACAGCTTTCTGGAGACCTTGTTATCGAAGCTGAGGCAGAGAGCAGCATGGGCGTCAAGGCTCCTAATATGGGTGCTGAAGAACCTGGAGGCCTGCAAGCACCAAACATGGGCGGCGGCGGGGATATGCCCGCCATGCATCCCCCTGACATGAATCCCGGCGGGAATGGTTCACCACCTGATGTAAATGGGATGATGAACCAAAAGGGGCCGGGAAACAGCAGCTATTCCAAAGAAACGGTCATTCTATCTCTTGTGCTCCTAATCTTATTATTGGGCGCATTGGCTTTCGCCCAATTCTTTAGACGAAGGGGCAAAACTGGATAAGGACCACCCCCCCACATGAACAAGGCATCCCAAAGTATTCGGGATGCCTTGTTCATGTCGGCAAAATAGCTTCAACAAACGTTCATGACTTTGTAGATCGGAACGGAGGAGGCAAGAATCGCCCGCGGATAGGGAGTGCCTGCAGGGGTGACGGACGTAGTTCAAATCCTTCAAAACCACGGGCGCTAAATCAGCGGGACTCTTTTAATTTCTTAGTTTTATAAACAAGGAAAATTAATGCACATACAACATATATCCCAACATATACAGCAGGTGACTCTTCCGAAATTAACCAATAAGTACAAAAGGCAATTAATATAAGATACATTATTAAATCAACCATTTTAGATTTCACTGTTTTGCTCCTATTATAAAGTTTTTATTAACAAATTATAAAAAATATACAAATATATGTATTATAAAGGTCCTTATAAGTATATTCAATAGTATGTATAAAAAAACCATGGGCAATGATTACAAATGAAATCTCCTAATATCGGGAAGAAGGATAATACCTTCGATTTATGTCGCAACTCCTTGAATATTCGACAATTTTTTATATGAATGGCCGGCCATTAAAATATTTTTAACCGCCGCTCAATATAATTTACCCTTATTTGGTATAAAATAGTAAAATATAAAGACAAATGAACCTCCAGAGGATTATCTACTTGTTTACCATTTGAATATAAAGGGTAAAGATTTCCATTATTAGTTTATCCGATCGTTAAGTATTAATGCCAAAACGCGTCGGTGTCAGGGGGGGAACGGATGAAAAGAAATCATACGATGATGCAATTTTTCGAGTGGCATCTTGAGGCAGATGGTTCACATTGGGACAGATTGAAATATGCGGCCTCCAAGTTGAAGGATACAGGTATTGATTGTGTTTGGCTTCCGCCCGTTACCAAAGGGCAGTCCATTGGTGATAATGGTTATGGAATATATGACGGGTACGATTTAGGCGAGTTTGACCAAAAAGGAACGATCCGTACCAAATATGGGACAAAAGAAGAACTGCACCAAGCAATCGCCACCTGTCATAATTACGGACTTTGCGTCTACATCGATTTAGTCATGAATCACAAAGCTGGCGCTGATGGAACCGAGAAATTCGAAGTCATTGAGGTCAATCCGGAAAACCGCATGGAAGATATATCAGAGCCATTCGAAATCGAAGGCTGGACGACATTCGACTTTCCGGGACGTAATAACCAATACTCTGATTTCAAGTGGAACCATGAACATTTCAACGGGACTGACTATGATGCCGAAAACGACAAAATGGGTGTCTACCGGATAACAGGGGAAAACAAACACTGGAACAAGCACGTCATTGATGAATTCGGCAACTACGATTATTTAATGTTCGCGAATATCGATTACAGCCTGCCGGAAGTCCGCCAGGAAATGATTACTTGGGGAAAGTGGATGGTTGATACATTAAAATGTGATGGCTTCCGCTTGGATGCAGTGAAGCATATTGATTATGAATTCATTAATGACTTTTTACAAGAACTCATTCCTTATACAAACGAACATTTTTTCATGGTCGGCGAGTTTTGGAAGGCCGATGTTAAAGCTTGTCAAAATTATTTGGAGCAAACCAATCATGACCTCAATTTGTTCGATGTTTCCCTGCATTATAAATTTCACGAGGCCTCAAACGCAGGATCTGACTTCGATCTCTCAACCATCTTTGATGATACCCTCGTTAAAACCAATCCGGAACAGGCTGTCACCTTTGTCGACAACCATGACTCCCAGCCTCATGAATCACTGGAATCGTGGGTGAAGGATTGGTTTAAACCATCTGCATATGCCTTAATCCTGCTTAGGCTTTGCGGATATCCCTGTGTCTTCTATGGGGACTATTACGGAATTGGCGGCCCTTCTCCGGTCCCAGGCAAAAAGGATATATTGGATCGCCTTTTGCATGCCAGGTATGAAAAAGCGTATGGGGAACAGAAGGACTATTTTGATGACCCAAATACAGTAGGCTGGGTCCGTTTAGGGGTCGACGAGCTGCAAGGCTCGGGGTGTGCCATCATTGTCAGCAATGCAGATAACAACAGCGAAAAAAGAATGTTCGTGGGTGAACACCGTGCTGGCGAAATCTGGACTGATTTAACTTTTCACCGAGATGATCACATCACCATTGAAGAAGACGGCTACGCGACCTTTCCCGTACATGGAAAGAGCGTATCTGTTTGGGCCTTGAATGATACGCCGCTTGGAGCGGCACAAAGCTGACATTCCGATATAGACAAGAACAGCATGCCGGTACCTGCATGCTGTTTTCGTGCTGAAAAATCTAAATTTTCCCACGCTTCCCGCATCCAACTACTGTTAGCCACACAACCATCCGTGGTAAGATAAGGTAAAAAGGAGCTGATGGGCAAATGAAGAATGATATCATAGATAGATTTACTTCTTATGTGAAGGTGGATACACAATCCAATGAGGAAAATCCCTCATGCCCCTCTACACCTGGGCAACTGACCTTGGCAAATATCTTGGTGAAAGAACTGCAATCGATAGGTATGGAGGAAGTGACGATTGATGGTAATGGCTATGTGATGGCGACACTTCCATCCAATACGGATAAAAAGGTCCCAACGATTGGATTTTTGGCCCATATCGATACAGCAACGGATTTTACAGGGAAAAACGTGAAACCACAGCTCGTTGAAAATTACGATGGCCGCGATCTTACCTTACATGAAGAATTGGAAATCATCCTTTCTCCGAATGAATTCCCTTCACTTATGAATTATGAAGGGCATACGTTGATCACGACCGATGGGACAACCTTGCTGGGCGCAGATAATAAGGCCGGCATTGCAGAAATCATGACGGCCATGAATCATTTGATTCAGCATCAGGAAATCAAGCATGGGAAAATCCGTGTCGCCTTTACACCTGATGAGGAAATCGGCAGAGGTCCCCATAAGTTTGACGTCGACGCTTTTGGTGCCCAATTTGCCTATACGGTCGACGGGGGCCCTCTTGGCGAACTTGAATATGAAAGTTTCAATGCGGCATCGGCCAAAATCAAAATCAAAGGCACGAACATTCACCCTGGTACCGCCAAAGGGAAGATGGTCAATGCGGCCAAAATCGCCATGGAATTTCATAATTTGCTACCAGCGGCAGAAGCACCGGAACATACGGAGGGCTACGAAGGTTTTTACCATCTGCTATCCTTTCACGGTGATGTCGAAGAGACCAAGCTTTCCTACATCATCAGGGATTTCGAACGCCAAAAATTCAATGATCGCAAGGAATATATCACGCACCTCATCGAAGAGTTAAAAGAAAAGTATGGACAAAAAAGCATCGAGCTTGAATTGCAGGACCAATACTTCAATATGAAGGAAAAAATTGAGCCAGTCAAAGAAATCGTGGACATAGCCCATGAGGCAATGGAAAAACTCGGTATACAACCTAAAATCTCACCCATACGCGGTGGTACGGATGGTTCCCAATTATCATATATGGGCCTTCCGACACCCAATATATTTACCGGCGGCGAGAATTTTCATGGCAAATATGAATTCATTTCCGTCGATAATATGATGCTGGCGACAAAGGTGATCGTTGGAATTGCTTCCCTTTTTGAAGAAAAAGCGAAGTAGCTTGATGGAAATATAAGAAAACCCCAAACCTAAGCGGTCTGGGGTTCTTTCATCATGCCCGTATCCAGTGACGATGCTTGGCAATGGCTTCGATAAAGGCAGTGCCGCTCTTTTCATCTGCGATGGCCACAACGCCTGCATTGGGATCAAAGGAACCTATGCCTGCCTTCGTCAATATCTCGGCTCCTTCTTTTCCTGCACCGATTGCCTTGAAATGATTGTAGGCTTCATTCACAAAGAAAATGGAGTTCTTCGTTGCTTTTAGAGCATCAACACTTTCCTGACCTCCTGCTACATATACGGCATCGTACAGTACCGAGTCGGCTGTCAGGAATGTCTGGTCGACTTCAACTTGCTGTTCCGTTGCACTTGTAATCATGCCCCGATTAATACTGACGATTTCCGCGGTTATTCCTGCTGCCTTGAATGATTCCAATACTTGATTGACCTCAGTTCCATTGAAACCATCTGCTGCGAGGATTGCCACTTTTCTTGTTGCGGCGGTTTTCACTTTCATCAGTTCCTGGCTTAGCGCAGGAGAAGTCAACTCGGTCTCGACCTCATTTTTATTAGATGGAGGATTCGCTCCCACACCCTTGGCGATTGCTTCCGCCAGCTCAAGATCGACATTGCTGAACATCTCCACAACCTGCTGCTGAACGTCCTTACTTTTCACTTTCCCCACCTCAAAGTGGAAAGCGGCAATGATATGCTCCTTCTCCACTTCCGTCATGCTATTCCAGAATAATTTAGCTTGGCTGTAATGGTCCTTGAAGCTTTCACTGCGCTGGCGCACCTTCCTGCCATCGACCTTTTCCTGATAGTGTGCATAGCCGCCCTCCGCTTCTGAAGCAGGTACCGGTGAGTTGCCTGCAAGGGAATTCTTATGATAGCTGACCGGTCCTGGATTGATTGTCATCCGATGCATCCCGTCGCGCTGATTGTTATGAAAAGGGCAAACGGGCCTGTTAATCGGAAGCTCATGGAAATTCGGTCCGCCCAATCGGGAGAGCTGTGTATCGGTATACGAAAATAAACGTCCTTGAAGCAGCGGATCATTGGAAAAATCGATGCCCGGTACAACATGTCCCGGATGGAAAGCAATCTGTTCGGTTTCCGCAAAAAAGTTATCAGGATTCTGGTTCAAAACCATTTTCCCGATTATTTTCACTGGCACCTGTTCTTCAGGCCATAGTTTAGTGGGATCAAGAATATCAAAGTCGAAATTGAATTCGTCTTCCTCCTTGATCAATTGCACGCCAAATTCAAATTCAGGATAATTGTCTGTATCGATCGCTTCCCATAAATCTTGACGGTGAAAATCGGGATTCTTTCCGGCGATTTTCTGCGCTTCATCCCAGACGAGCGATTTAACGCCAAGGACAGGCTTCCAATGGAATTTAACGAAATGGGAAACGCCTTCTTCATTCACAAAACGGAATGTATGAACGCCGAACCCCTCCATCATCCTGAGGCTTCTCGGAATCGCCCTATCGGAAAGATGCCACATGATCATATGTGCCGTTTCCTCATTATTGGCGACAAAGTCCCAAAAAGTATCATGTGCAGAAGCTGCCTGTGGAATTTCATTATGAGGCTCAGGCTTTACAGCATGAATCAAATCCGGGAACTTAATTGCATCCTGGATAAAAAATACCGGAATATTATTCCCGACCAAATCATAGTTTCCTTCCTCGGTATAAAACTTGGTCGAAAATCCCCTGACATCCCGAACCGAGTCTGCCGATCCGCGCGAACCTGCTACTGTGGAGTACCGGACGAATACCGGAGTCTTGACCGAAGGATCTTGAAGGAACTTGGCCTTTGTAAATTCAGTCATCGGCTCATATACTTGAAAATATCCGTGTGCCCCTGATCCACGTGCATGCACGATTCGCTCAGGAATTCTCTCATGGTCGAAATGGGTCATCTTTTCACGAAAATGAAAATCCTCCATTAAAGTCGGACCGCGGGTTCCCGCTTTCAAAGAATGCTCATCCTCCGAAATGCGCAAGCCTTGGTTAGTCGTCATCTTTTTCCCGTTATCATCCGCTCGATATTGATCTAACTGCCGATTCTTACTATGCTCATTAATTTTTCCGCTCTCGTTTTCACTTACCATTGTTTCATTCCCCCTCCAAGTCAAAAAAATTAAGGTTGATTAGTGCCGTATATATTTTTATTATTGGAAATAATTGCGTTATCCTTCCTCATATACCACTCTATTTTGAGGGATAAACAGAATTCAAAAAAATTATCAGAGTGACGTCAGGTCAATTTGGCGCAGGTCGAATTAGTACCGGATTGGGTCGAATTATCTCCTGTTAGGACGATTTATCCCCGCATTGAGTCGATTTTTACCCTGTTAGGACGATTTAGCCTCGCATTGGGTCGATTTATCTCCTGTTAGGACGATTTAACCCACATTGGGTCGATTTATCTCCTGTTAGAACGATTTATCTCCGCATTGGGTCGATTTATCTCCTGTTAGGACGATTTAGCCTCGGATTGGGTCGATTTATCTCCTGTTAGGACGATTTAACCCACATTGGGTCGAATTATCTCCTGTTAGGACGATTTATCTCCGTATTGGGTCGAATTATCTCCTGTTAGGACGAGTTAGCCTCGGATTAGGTCGTTTTTTACCCAGATTGGGACGATTCTTCTCCCAGTTTGGTCAAATCTTGCCCGGATAGGTTGAACCCTAATCTTTTTATCACTAGGGATGTAAATAAAACATGAAAAAAGAAGCGGGAAGGCCAATTTTTTTAGCCTTCCCGCTTCTTTTCATTCAACAAATTTAGTTTTTGAAGGCTTCTGAAACCTTCAAGAGCTTGCCTTTAACTTTCGTGTTTTTCATCACTTTCAAGACGAGTGGACCCTTTTCGTTCAAGATTTCCACGTAAGAAACATTATCTTGTATTGTAATGATCCCGATATCCTCTGCGTTCACTCCATCAATCTTGGCAATGGTGCCGACGAAATCAACAGCCCTGATTTTCTTTTTCTTCCCACCATTGAAGTACAGCTTCATGATTTGTTTGTTCATTTTTTCACTTTTATCTTTTTTTATCTTTGGACGAGCTTCAAGCTTCGCCTCGAAGTCCGTTCTGTTGGCTGATACCTCTTCTTTTGAAGGCACCGCCCTCTTTTCGATTTCAAAGCCGATATACTCTTGGATCTCGGTCAGGAATTTGTCCTCATACGGTGTCACGAATGTGATGGCTTTGCCTTTTTGACCAGCACGGCCCGTTCTTCCCGTCCGATGCACATAGCTTTCCTTCTCCATTGGCAGGTCATAGTTAATGACATGGGTGATATTATCAATATCGATTCCGCGTGCGGCAACATCCGTAGCCACCAAGTAGCGGAATTCGCCCCTTCTGAATTCATTCATCACTGCAAGGCGATCCTCCTGAAGCATGCCGCCATGTATCATATCACAAGGATAATCAAGCTCTACCAGCTGTTCACATACTTGATCCACTCGGTCTTTCGTCCGGCAAAAAATGATGCAGCTATCTGGGTTTTCGGTTATTGTGATGTCTTTGAGCAGGGAGAACTTGTCATCCTCTTTCACTTCAATAAGCGCATGCTCGATCTTGTCCGTCGTTAAACCCTTCGCTTTGATTTCTATATCCAGGGGATCTTTCATATATTGCTTGCACAGCTTCTTTATACTCTCAGGCAACGTAGCTGAAAACAGCATCGTTACTCTCTCTTTCGGGAGCTCTTTAATGATGGCCTCCACTTGCTCGATGAAGCCCATATTAAGCATTTCATCCGCTTCATCAATAACCAAATGTGTAAGGCGCTCCAGGGCGAATGTACCTTTCTCGATATGATCTAGAACACGGCCCGGGGTTCCCACGACGACATGGCTTTTTTGCTTCAGCTCCGCTTTCTGCATGGCAAATGGATGTTTTCCATAAACTGCAGTTGCCTTGATCCGTTTAAACCTTCCAATATTGGTGATATCCTCTTTTACCTGCACAGCAAGCTCTCGTGTCGGCGTTAAAATGAGGGCCTGTGGCTTATTTTCCCCCCAATCGACCATTTCACATATCGGGATACCGAAAGAAGCGGTCTTGCCACTTCCCGTTTGCGATTTCACGACAAGATCCTGCCCTTTCAATGCGACTGGGATCACCTCACGCTGCACTTCTGTCGGACTTTGATATCCCAAGCTCTCCAATGCTCTTACGATTTCATCACTTAATGTATAATCAGAAAAACTCAATTCATTCATATGACAGCCTCATTTATTGTTTAGTATCATGCTTTATTGTTTCCATGATCGTAATTTCCTTATTCAAATTACTATTATACGCGATATGGAACGATAAACGGCGCAATAATCATTTTCCCTAGTCTTATTTCAAAATAACGAATCCTTCAAACTGGATGATATTGATGAACCAAAATGGACCGGCTGCTTTTTAACATGCTAAAATAAGTATGATATAAAAATGTAGCATAAAGACGGATATCCAAAAAGGAGAGCTGATTTATGGTAATCGTGACGAATAGAATCAGAGTCAAAAAAGGAATGGGAGCAGGTATGGCTCCAGGGTTCACTGCCCCAGGTCCACTTGATACGATGGAGGGTTTTGTGAAGATGGAAGTATTATTGACCCAGAATTTGACGGATCATGATGAACTGAGCGTCAATATGTATTGGGAAAATCTCGATAATTTTACTGCTTGGAGAAATAGTGATGCATTTAAAGCGGCACATAAACGGCCAGAACCAAGTTCCGATTCCGCTAAAAAAGAATCGCCGATCATAGGCAGCGAGCTTACTACGTATGAAGTTGCCTCGGTAAAGGAAATAGCAAGATGACATATGGTAAAGAGGCCGCTAATGAAGCAGCCTCTTTTTCTTCTATTGCTAAATAATCATTGCGCTTCGGCTTTCTTGATTTGCTTGCTCCGCAGCTGTCCGCAGGCTGCATCAATATCCGTCCCGTGCTCTTGGCGGATCTTACAGTTGACGCCCCTCTTTTTCAACGTATCATAGAACGCTAAAACGGACGCTTTTTCACTTCTTTGGTATTGGCTATGCTCATCCACAGGGTTATATGGAATCAGGTTGACATAAAGGCGGTGTTTTTTATCATCCAGAAGATTGGCAAGCTGCTCGGCTTCTTCTTTATGATCATTGACATCCTTCAAAAGGATATATTCGATGGTAATTCTCCGATTCGTTTTTTCCAAATAATAATCAAGTGATTTCATTAATTTTTCGATTGGGATCGCTCTGTTGATTTTCATGATTCGCGTCCTAAGTTCGTTATTAGGTGCATGCAGGGAGATTGCCAGATTCACCTGTAATTGCATATCGGTGAATTCATAAATCTTATTGGCAAGGCCGCTCGTCGAAACGGTAATGCGCCTGCCAGCGATGGCAAGACCCTTATGATCCATGAGCACCTTCAAAAAGTCACTCATGTTTTCAAAGTTATCAAACGGCTCGCCAATCCCCATCACCACTACATGGCTGACGAGATCCTTTTGCTCCAGTGTATCCAAATGCAGTTGAACGTTCATGATTTGCTCCACTATTTCCCCGCTGGATAAATCACGGCTTTTCGCCAATAGCCCACTGGCACAGAAACTGCACCCGATGTTGCAGCCAACCTGTGTGGTGACACACACGGATATCCCATATTTATGTCTCATCATAACGGTTTCGATAAGGTTCCCATCCTGCAATTTAAACAGGAATTTAATCGTGCCGTCAGCTGCCTCCTGCTTAACGTGAACAGTCAAGGTCTGGATCGAAAAATGCTCCTCCAGCAATTGGATACAGTCTTGATTAACATCCGTCATTTCAGAAAAACTCGTCACACGTGTCCGGTATAGCCACTCCCAGACCTGCTGTGCCCTGAATTTCCTATGTCCATGATCCAATAACCATGCTGTCAATTGTTCGAATGTTAAACCATAGATGGAATCTTTCTTCATTCGTTACCCTCTTTTCATTACATTAAGATTTAGTCGTTTAACTCCTTTAGACTTACAAGTCATTCCTTAAAACCACCCATTCATTTATGATAGGGTTCATTTCTATTTATCCGAAAGGCCCGATATATTTGCTCCAATAAAATCAATTTCATCAATTGATGCGGAAAGGTCATTTTAGAGAAGGAAAGTGCATAATCACTTCTTGAAGTCACCTCGGTGCTAAGCCCGAGCGACCCTCCAATGATAAAAACCAGCTTGCTTTTCCCATAGGTGGCCAACTGGTCAATATGAGCGGCAAGCTGCTCGGACGTAAGCTGCTTTCCATTGATCTCAAGCGTAATGACGTAGGTGTCAGGGCTGATTTTAGCCAGGATACGTTCACCCTCTTTTTGCTTTACGATCTCCATATCCGCTGCACTCAGGTTCTCGGGTGCTTTTTCATCAGGTACTTCAACAAGTTCTATAGTAGCATAGGCGCCTAACCTTTTTGCGTACTCGGCAATTCCTTGCTTTAAGTATTTTTCTTTTAGCTTACCTACCGTCATAATCGTTATTTTCATATATATCCTCTAACTTTCCTTATGTTTTAGTATCAGTTGTAGGATTTGCCTACCTATTATCATACCTTACAGATGCCTATAAGCAAAACAAGCAAATCACTTCCAATTACAAGGGTGTCCCCATCGCATCTGGCAGCATCAAAAAAACCGCTGACATAAAAGCGCAGCGGCAACCCTAATGTGCATTTTCCGAAGGTATTTCTGCGGATACTTGCACCTATTCTTATCCCCAGCCTTCATGAAATGAAGCCAGCATAAATGTTAAGAACAGGTTACAAACATGTTATCCACAAAAGTTATCCACATATCCACATTTTCTATCCACATCTTGTATGGGAATATTAGTTCCCTACTAGATATATTGCCACGTTTCGACAATATTCACAGGTTGTTGATAACTGTTTTTCCTCGGAAACTTGCGTTAAAACCGGATACGTTTCACACTCGTATACCACTTCATCCAACGCCATTTCCACGTGCTCCTGACAGCAATATAATTCCATCGATTCTTCACCTTTCCTTCCCATCCTACAAAAATCAATTATCCACAACATACGCGGCAGCTCTGACTTCGACATATATCCACAGGTAATCGTAACAAAAAATAAAAAAAGCGCAAGAGAATATAAAGAACAGGAAGCAATAGTGCCCCCTGTCCTCCTGCGTTTTAAATTTCGCTGTTTGAAAGTGTGACTTCAGTCGATTCTTTCTTTCCATCACGGTAATAAATGATTTTGACTTTATCGCCGATTTTCTTGTCATTATAAAGGTATTTTCTTAGTTCCACGACGTCATGGATTTCTTCCTTATCCATTCCGACGATGACGTCAAACTCCTTCAAGCCTGCCTTTGATGCTGGAGAATTGCTTTGAACCCCTGTTATCGCAACTCCTGAAGTAACTTTCTTCGGCAATTTTAACGTATTTTGCTGATGATATTGGGAAATTTCTTCTACGGATGCCAAATTCACACCCAGGAATGCGCGCTTCACTTCACCGAATTCCTCTATGTCATTGATAATTGGAATGACCGAATCGATCGGGATGGAAAGTCCGATCCCTTCGACTGCATTTTCTGCAATCTTCATCGAATTTATTCCGATTACCTGTCCTGACATATTTACGAGTGCCCCGCCGCTGTTGCCTGGGTTAATGGCCGCATCCGTCTGGATGACTTCCGCATTCCAATCCACTTGTCCGTCCTCATTGATATCGACCTCTATCGTACGCTCCAGGCCGGAGATGATTCCTTGTGTGATTGAACCTGAGAATTGGAGGCCTAGAGGGTTACCAATGGCAATCACTGGCTCACCTGGCTTCAATTTTTCGGATTTTCCGAACTCTGCAATTGTCTTGATTTTATTACCGTCCACGACTATGACCGCTAAATCTGTCCACGGGTCGCTTCCTTGCAGCTTTGCAGGCAATTTAGTACCGTCACTTAATGTCACTTCCAGCTCATTGGCGCCTTCAATAACATGATTATTCGTAACAATATAGGCCTTGCCGTCATCCTTTTTATAGACGACGCCTGAGCCTGTGCCAGCTTCAGCCGAACTGTCCTCAGCATTGCTCCCTTGGCCCCAGAAGTTCGTTTCCTGGATGTTGGTGATGCCGACCACTGCGTCACTTGCCTTATCGACGGCATTGGTGACGGCACTTGTTACATCGACAGCAAGGCTTTGCTGCGCTTGCTTCATCGGCTGATTACTTGTTGATTTCTGCGTTGTAGTTCCATCACTTCCGTTATTAAGTATGCCACCTCCCGGAAAAACCAATAAAATAAGTAAAGCACCAATGATGGCGCCTCCCAAGCCTGTTAGAAAATAGCTTGCATGGCCCTTTTTTCGTTTATTTCGGTTCTCATCATGATCATCATAATAACCCAAGACCGCATCATCCTCTCATTTTAGGAAATGAATAATAGCCATTCTATTGTTTGGTATCCTCCCTCAATTATACTCAATTACCGAATTTTTTCTAAAAAAATGCATCCAATATTTCAAGAGGGAGATTATTGGACTTAGGTCAGCCGTTTTTCCTATATGTATACAGTTGTAACCAAACGATACCCCAATTAAACCAATTAGTAACTTTCGGAAGGGGATTTTCAGCAATAAAAAAAGAATGGACAAGGTTTCCCTTATCCATCCCTTTTCTTTACAACGTAACGAGCTCCGTTGGTCTTTTCGGGTCAGTATCGTATAAGGAAAATTGCTCCCCAACGATTATCCCCTTTGTCTTCAAGGTCTGTTCCACCGACATTCTAGCTAAATCCTTCATATTGTTATCAAGGCTTAAGTGGGCCAGGTAAATACGTTTCGTCTTATCACCGGCCACTTCACTCATAGCAAGAGCGGCATCTTCATTGCAGACATGTCCAACATCACTCAAGATACGGCGCTTGATGCTCCATGGGTATTTACCCATCCTCAGCATCGAAACATCATGGTTGCTTTCAAAAACATAGGCATCGGCATTCGATATGATCCCTTTCATCCGATCGCTTACATAACCTGTATCAGTGATGACCACAAGCTTCTTGTCTCCATGATGAAAGACATAAAACATCGGCTCGGCAGCATCATGTGAAACACCAAATGACTCGATATCAAGACTGCCGAACGTTTTGACTTGCTCCATTTCAAATGTGAATTTTTGCTCGTTAGCAATTTCGCCGATCGAGCGTTCCATGGCATTCCATGTCTTTGCGTTCGCATATATCGGAAGCTTATGTTTTCTGGCGACCACGCCCAGTCCTTTAATGTGGTCGCTATGTTCGTGGGTAACAAGGATTCCGGATAATTTCGACATATCGCGGCCAATATCCTGGAATAATGCTTCCATGGCCTTGCCGCTTAATCCGGCATCGACAAGGAAGGATTGATCCTCCGTTTCCACGAAAAAGGCATTTCCTGTACTCCCGCTGGCGAGAACACTAAAATGCATAGTCATCTATACTCACTCCAGTATTTTTTCTTCAGTATTTAATTCAATGACCTCTCCATCAAAAGCGTTCACGAAGAGATCCGTTTCGTTATCAAGGACCACCCACCAAGTCGGCACTAGCAAATGGGACATCGATGTCGTCTGCAGCGAATTATAAAAACCCAGTTTAACATTCGTGACTTTGCTTTTTGGCACAATATCACGATTATCATATAAAGCTCTAATGGCTTTCATGGGAGTTACCAATTCCTTAGGTTTATTGAATTTTTCAATATCCTCTAAATACATCTGCTCATAGGACACGACTTCACCTTTTTTATTCAAATATAAAGTGACCTTCCCTTTACTATTATTAAAAAACATCTTACTATCTGCCACCTGATAGCAAATGATCGTCTGGGTGATCTTATCATAACTCCAAAAACGGTACTCACTGCCCTTTAATATATAATCCTTCAGGAATATATCCAGGTCTGCCTCATGAATGTCCGCCTTCATGCTCACTGGCGTCTTGAATGTGCCCACCAGCTTCTTATCATCTATGATCTTGGCTTTTTGATTTTTCAAGTACTGTATATCTTTCTTCTCGAACGTCTTGCTTTTCGCAGTCAGGAATTGGTCCTTCAGCTTTTGTTTCGGAAGAGGGACTTCTATCGAGATATCATCTTCCTTCAATAGCTCCTCCGTTGAGGACTCCGCGAAATTCTCATATTGGTAGTCATTGATTTTTTCAAGGAATTGATAAAGAAGAAAAATATTCAAAACGAAGAACACCATGATGAATATCGACTTTGTATTATTCCAATCCACTTTGATCGCCTCCCGTATCTCCTTCAAAAGGCACAATGAACCATTTATTGCCGATGCGATAATACCATGTCGGTTCAAGGGTAACCAAGGTGACAAGCTTGGAATCAAGGGATTTATCCAATCTATACCCGATAGAAATGTCCTCCACTTTCTTGAAATCGATATTATCTTTCGATTTCAACTGATCCAATACTTCCCTGCCGCTTGCTAACGTCTTAAGAGCACCTTCTGATGGGAGAACCGAAGCAAGTGAGAAGTATGGACGTTCATAGCTATAAATCTCTTCCTTACCCCAGATTTGTTCGATTTCAGTCATTCCATATTCATTGAAGGCAGGATACCCGTTTACGAACAACCGGAACACGACCCGTTGCTCACTCTCCGACATATAGGCGTAGCGATAGTTATTATCTTCCCAGCCAGCATGATCATTGATGAAATCTATGCTTTTTTGCAGAAGATCACTCGAACTTCCGAATGACTTGTCCTTTTGTCCCGGATTGATATAAGAAATCAGGTAATTTTCTTTATTAATCGTCATCAGCCTTGTTCCATCCGTATATTCATCGCCGACCGAAACCGATTCCTGGCGCACATACTTAGGAAAATTAAATAATGCATTCTTCAGTTTTCCTATATCCAAATTATCGATATAATACTGAAAGCTTTTAATCTCCACCGGGTTTTCTGGTACGAACAGCGTCTTTTTGCTGTTTATCACTTCTGCCGTGTATTCGGGGTGCTCATTGTAAGAACCCGTATAAAACTTATCCATGAAATCTTCTACTTTATTGGAATCGACCATACCCTGATAGATTTTCTCTTGACCATATGAAACAAAATAAACGGCGGAATCATTTTCACCGATTTCCCTTTGTTTTATGATAATCCGGTCAAAAGAAAAGGAAGGCACTTCCTTATCGGTGATATTCAATAACGTTTTATAGATGGATATAGGAACATCATCGGAAAATTGAATTTCAACCGATCCGTCTTCATGGACAAAATCATCGAATTTCCTTTGTAGCCTCTTTACCGAGATCTCTCTGATACCGCTAAAACTCCATTGCGAATATTCCTTCTCCATCCTGCCTATTTCAATTGGGTCTGAGGTCTGGAAATGCTGCCCATTACCGTGAAAAAGGATACTGACCGGTTTAATGACATCACTGACGATCTCCACATCGCTTTTTATCTTTATATAATCCGACGATTGACTCAATTGATCATATTCAGGCTCGTACGTCCAAATGCTCCAGGTCAAGAAAATGCTCGTCCCCACCAAAATAGTCAGTATAATGCTTTTTGCACGTTCTAAATTCATGACCAATCATCCTCTTCTTCCTGTTCGTAAGGAAGTGTAAAGAATACCGTAGTTCCTTTTCCATCCACACTTTCCGCCCAAATTTTCCCGCCATGCGCCACGACCATTTCTTTTGCAATCGCTAAACCAAGACCGGTTCCCCCTAAATTCCGCGCCCTCGCTTTATCGACACGGTAAAATCGGTCGAATATTTTATCAATGACGTTTTTCGGGATTCCCACGCCTTGATCTGTAATGCTTACAACGATGAAGCCATCGGTAGCCTTGGCACGGAAGGTCACTTGACCCCCTTCAGGCGAGTACTTCAACGAGTTCGAGATTACATTATAAAGAACCTGGGTAATCTTATCCTCATCGATATCGACGAAATAAGCCTCTTTAGGCAGATCACGCTTGAACGTGATATCATCATTTTTCGTCATTTCAAATCGATCGATGATGTGGTCATAGAATTTGTTGAAATTCACCCAGCCCGTTTTAAGCCTGTAATCCTTGCTGTCCATTTTCGATAGCTGCAGCAAATCATTGACGAGCCTGATCATTCGCTCCGTTTCATTTTGAGTAACACTTAAAAACGATGGAGCGATTTCCTCGTCCTTCCATGCCCCTTCAGCCAATGCCTCCAGGTAACTCCTCATGGTCGTAAGCGGGGTCCGCAGCTCATGAGAAACATTGGCCACGAATTCCCTGCGTTCACTCTCGATTTTTTCCTGCTCGGTTATGTCATGCAGAACCGTTATCAAACCATTCACGAATCCCGTTTCCTTTTGAATAACCGAAAAGTTCGCCCTCAAAATGAACGGGCGGTTCTTTTTGCTGTAATCAAGGATGACGGATTCACGTTCTTCCAGTAAATCATCAAATTTATATTCTTCTTCAAGACCCAATACCTCAATGATCGGCTGGTTCATGACGGTTTCACGCGAAATATTCAATAGCTGTGCCGCCGGTTCGTTGATCAAGTTCACCCGACCGCGCCTGTCCGTCGAAATCACGCCGTCCGTCATGTTGGAAAGGACGGATGAAAGCTTGCGCCGCTCCCCTTCCGTGCTCGATTGCGACTCTTGAAGCTTTTTAGTCAAATTATTAAAGGTGACGGCAAGCTGACCGATTTCGTCATCACCATATACCCTGACCTTTCTGGAAAAGTTCCCTTTCGCCATTACCAGGGCCTGTTTCCTCATATCAGACATGGGCCGGGTGATCGTTCGTGCGAGCAGGATCCCCAAGATGGCGGTAATGACCAAGGCAATGGCCGTACCCGTCATGAAGATGCTATTTATTTCATCCATCTGCTCGAACACATTTTCCATCTCCGCTATGACATAGACGGCTCCAATGACCTCGCCATTCGCTTCAATCGGAGTCGAAAGAACCCAGAGCCTTCTGCCTGTTTTAAGATCGCGGAAAACATCACTATCTTCTTTCCCATAAATGAGCGTATTCTTGATGAGGACCTCTGTTGTCTTTTTCCCGACAATATCCTTTTTGCTGGGGTCCGAGGTACCGATCACCCGTCTGCTTCGGGTATCGATAACACGTACTTCAGAAATATCATTGGATGAATTATCCCTGTCTCTCAATATCGTATCAATCGCTTCTTCGAGGGTCGGATCGTCCCCTCCCCTCTCTTGCTCCATTTCTTCACCTATGCTATAGGTAAGCAAGTTAACGTGACCCTTTATCGATTTCGTAAAGTTCCCAACAAGATTTTCTTCCAATTCCCCAACAAAATATACTCCGATTATTTGCATCGCCACGAAAATAAGCAACACATAAATCAGAACAAATTTAAAATGAATTGAGCGAAAAAAACCAACCTTTTTCATAAGGACTACTCCTGTTCAGGGTTACGCAGGTAATAACCGACCCCTCTTCTAGTTACAATCCAGCCAGGATGGCTTGGATTGTCTTCAATCTTCTCACGAAGACGTCTAACCGTTACATCGACGGTCCGTACATCGCCAAAGTAATCATAGCCCCAAACCGTTTGCAATAAGTGCTCCCTTGTCATGACCTGACCGATATGCTTGGCCAAATAATGAAGCAGCTCAAACTCACGGTGAGTTAACTCGATCGTATCGCCCCGTTTCGACACTACATAGGCATCCGGGTGGATCGTGAGCGTTCCTATCGTAATTTCCTTCGGTTCATTAGTATCTTGATCAGGGACAGGCACAGCTTGCTGACGTCTTAGATTCGCCTTGACGCGGGCGATTATTTCCCGGGTACTAAATGGTTTCGTCACATAGTCATCTGCACCAAGCTCCAAACCTAACACTTTATCAATCTCTGAATCCTTGGCAGTCAGCATGATGATCGGCGTTTCATACTTCTTCCTTACTTCCCTGCAAACCTCCATGCCATCGCGCTGAGGCAGCATGATATCAAGCAAGATCAAGTCAGGCTGACGTTCTTCCACCATTTTGAGGGCCTCGTTTCCATCATAAGCACAAAAAACTTCATAGCCTTCTTTTTTAAGATTGAATTGCAATATATCAGCGATTGGCTTTTCGTCGTCCACTACCAAAATTTTCTTATCCATGTGTTTATCTCCTTTTTCATAACTAACCTGAATCTATTAAAAACCGTGTCCTTATCCGGGACCTTTATTCACTTTTCCTTCTGTCTGCACCAATCTGGCATCCTGGATTAACAAAAGTCCTATATATATACCCACTATAAGGGCATGAACACCTGGTTGAAAGCAAATTGTATCTATTATACTTTATCATTTTATAGGCATTAAATCACCTTTTTCCTATTATTCTCATCTATGTAGGAAGCAGAAGAAGCCTTCGAATTTTTTTCGAAGACTTTCATCAATTACTGACTTATATAGCTCAACGGATTTACAAGCGTCCCATTTTTGTATACTTCAAAATGGAGATGGACGCCTGTTGAGTTCCCTGTTG
This sequence comes from Peribacillus muralis, assembly GCF_001645685.2. Classification (NCBI taxonomy): domain Bacteria; kingdom Bacillati; phylum Bacillota; class Bacilli; order Caryophanales; family Bacillaceae; genus Peribacillus; species Peribacillus muralis. The sequence continues at coordinate 4,881,722 of NZ_CP017080.1, forward strand.
AACCCATCATGCCGATTTTCGAGCCCTTTTCGATCTTTTGCCCTACTTTAACACCGATCGAATCGAGATGGGCATAGACTGTCTTGTATCCATTATTATGGTTGATCGTTATCTTATTTCCATACCCTCCGGCGTTTCCTGCGGACTCAATGATTCCATGATCAGCTGCCGTGATAGTTCTCGTGGAAGGACGCGCGATATCAATCCCCTTATGGAGTTTCCCCCATCGCTGCCCCTGCTTACTGGATATATAGCCCCCGTCCGCAGGCCATGCATATGTGCCGCTGCCCCGCGAAGGAATGACCTTCGTGCCTTTTTTGGTGATTTTCGTCTTCGCTTTTTCCGTTATTTCTTTTTCCACGATCGCCTCACTGATTTTTTTACCGTTCGTTTCGGAAATGTTATAGGTGAAGGCCTCGATTCCATCATTGCCCGCTTGTTCAGTGATGACCTCGCCCTTTGGCAATTCATCATCCTCCTGAACTTTCTTTTCAAAAGGAATGCGTTCCTCCTTATATACTTCCCTTTCTACCATTACGTTCACATAAGGCATAAGTTCCGTCACAAAGAGACGTTCGCCCTCCTTAAGGTCCTCTCCTTCATGCTGACTAGGGTTCAGCTCCAACAGTCGGTCAGCGTCCATATCATGACTTGCAGCAATCGATTCCAGGTCATCATCTTTTTTAGTCTCATAGACGACCTTTTTCTCCTTGCCTTCCTCGAGCATGGCAATGGTTTTATCTGCCGTCTTGATCTCCTCTGGATCGACCATTGACTCTTTAATCGTAACCGGAAGCGAAAATTCGATGTCGAGGATTCTGCTTCCTGGTTCCTTTAATGGTTCCCCGGCCTTGTCTCCTCCATTTTTAGCTGATTCATAATCTTCGTATTCAGCTTCATCAACATATAGTAGGGTGAGCTTTTTCAACACTTCCTCGGCATCATCCTTTGATGCCAAATAAGCGACCGCTTGATGATCTATACCGATTTCATACGCTTTAGCCTTCACTTCCAATCGATCGGAAATACCCTCTACTGCCTGATCCTCTTTCACTTCATCTTCAAATACCTCTTCAGGGACAAACGTCAGCTGCGACTCCTTATCGAATGTATAATCAGGATAATCTTGCTGTGCTTCCTCCACCTTATCCGCCATGATCTTCTCGACCTTATCTTCATCGGTCACACTCCCGACGAACTCGTCATCAAGATATACATGGTGGATGGTTGTAGTATCCGAGAGCCCTGCAGCCGTCACCCGATTTCCAGCCAGCAGTAAAACGATGGATACTAACAGCAGGGTGATTCCCTTCCCTTTTAAGCTAAACATATATGGTCCTCCTTAACGGCTCAGTCACCAATTAAGAAACTAATCAAATGTATATTAAGATTTATTAGTCCAATTCAAATACACGTGCCTATGACTGATTTCATAATATTTTTCCACTCATAACTCTACCATAAGCAGAAAAAAAACAAGAAATAACTTCATAATGTAATATAACTGTATAAATGATGACAACAAGTACCAATGAATATCGCGGCAAAGTAGGTGGAATGATTTGCATAAGCCATGGTGGAGGCAAGCCCAGCAAGGGGGCAGTAGGTCAGAACATGAATTGGTTCAAATTGGTATGTTACAAATCGTTAACAAACCAATAACAAGAATTCATTTAAAATACAGAATGATACAGCAAAAAAACGCCCTTAAGATAAGGGCGTTTTTCAATAGAGATGGCTCAGGACGGAATCGAACCGCCGACACAAGGATTTTCAGTCCTTTGCTCTACCGACTGAGCTACTGAGCCAAATATTCCATTTTCAAAGAAAAAAATGGCGGTCCCGACGGGAATCGAACCCGCGATCTCCTGCGTGACAGGCAGGCATGTTAACCGCTACACCACGGGACCAGTAAAGATATAAAATAAAGAAGTGACCCATACGGGATTCGAACCCGTGTTACCGCCGTGAAAGGGCGGTGTCTTAACCGCTTGACCAATGGGCCGAAAAAAAATGGTGAGCCATGAAGGATTCGAACCTTCGACCCTCTGATTAAAAGTCAGATGCTCTACCAACTGAGCTAATGGCTCGTACTTTAGAGATGTTTCTGTGCTTCTCTTCATCATGTTATTGTGACGACGCTTATGATAATATCACGAATAATATGGTTTAGGCAATAGTTTTCTTGAAATAAATTTATATTTTTTATTTCCCTCTTTTTTCCCTTCCATTTCCACAGCCTGTAATCATGAAGAAGAGCCGGCCAAAAAGCCAGCTCCCTTTTCAAGAAAAATTACGCTAGACGCCAAGGGCTTCTCACGATATTTGTTTGGTTGCGGTCAGGACCTACAGAGAAAGTCGTCAAAGGAATGCCCACTAATTGTGATACGCGCTCAACATAGTGACGAGCATTATCTGGAAGCTCGTCCAATGATTTGCATCCTGTGATGTCCTCTGACCAGCCTGGAAGCTCTTCATAAACTGGCTTGCATTCGCCGGTCGCTTTCAGCGTCGCTGGCACCTCGTGAATGACTTCGCCTCTGTATTCATAAGCTACACAGATTTTGACCGTATCAAGACCTGATAGCACGTCAATCGAGTTCAATGATAGGTCGGTGATTCCGCTGACACGGCGTGCATGGCGAACGACAACAGCGTCAAACCAGCCCACGCGGCGCGGTCTGCCAGTAGTTGTGCCGTATTCGCGGCCTACTTCACGGATTTGATTACCGATTTCATCATGCAATTCTGTCGGGAAAGGACCATCGCCCACACGGCTTGTATATGCTTTACATACACCAACAACATGGTTGATTTTAGTAGGACCTACGCCAGAACCGATCGTAACGCCGCCTGCAACCGGATTGGATGACGTGACGAATGGATATGTTCCTTGATCGATATCAAGCATGACTCCTTGTGCGCCTTCGAATAATACCCGTTTTCCTTCATCAAGTGCATCGTTCAATACAACGGATGTATCGCAAACATATTTTTGCACTTGTTGACCATACTCATAGTATTCTTCCAAGATTTCTTCGATTTTGAAACCTTCCGTCTCATAAAAACGTTCGAACATACGATTTTTTTCGACAAGGTTATGAGATAGCTTTTCCTCGAAAATTTCACGGTCCAAAAGGTCCGCCATCCGGATTCCGTTACGGGCAGCCTTGTCCATATACGCAGGGCCGATTCCTTTTTTGGTCGTTCCAATTTTATTGGCGCCTTTACGATCTTCTTCGACTTCATCCAATTTGATATGATAAGGAAGAATGACGTGGGCACGGTTCGAAATGCGAAGATTATCCGTGCTCACTCCGTGGCTATGCAAATATGCAAGCTCCTCTACAAGAGCTTTCGGATCGACCACCATACCATTTCCAATGACACAAATTTTATCACTATAAAAAATCCCTGACGGAATTAAATGCAGTTTATAAGTAACACCATTAAATTTTATTGTATGCCCTGCGTTGTTACCACCTTGGTAACGAGCGATGGCTTCCGCATTCTGGGATAGAAAATCTGTTATTTTGCCTTTACCTTCGTCTCCCCATTGTGTACCGACTACTACAACTGATGACATCTGAATAAAGCACCTCCAAAGGTTCCGTAATACCGATCAATAACCGGTTCTTATCAAACAAAACTATTTTATCAATAATCCAAAGCGGAAGTCAATAAAAAATCCGAACATTACACATTTTAATAAATAATTTGTTCGTAAAAATAAGGTTAGCGTATTCATTCCCGGATTCCCTGCCTGATTGTTTTTGTTCGTCTCCACATTATTCCCTTCAGATTCTTTTATTATTATTCGAGGGCACCCCTTTTTTGAGAATAAAAAAACCCACCATGTTTTTATGGCGGGCTGTTCCCTATGCCCCGGGCGACATCGAATCATCATCGAATCGCCGTTCGAGGTTAACGAATTTATTGTACTCTTTTACGAAGGCAAGCGAAACCGTCCCTACTGGTCCGTTACGCTGTTTCGCGATGATGATTTCGATGATGTTTTTATTCTCGGATTCTTTATCATAATAATCATCACGATACAAGAATGCCACAATATCAGCATCCTGCTCAATACTTCCTGATTCCCTAATGTCGGACATCATCGGGCGCTTATCCTGGCGCTGCTCCACTCCCCGGGATAGCTGGGAAAGAGCGATGACCGGCACTTTAAGTTCACGAGCGAGTGCTTTGAGTGAACGTGAAATCTCGGATACCTCTTGCTGGCGGTTGTCGCCTGAACGGCCATCACCTTGAATTAACTGCAAGTAATCGATCAAGATCATGCCAAGGCCATGCTCCTGCTTTAAACGGCGGCATTTTGAACGAATTTCACCTATCCTAACACCTGGCGTATCATCGATATATATTCCGGCATTCGACAAGCTTCCCATCGCCATCGTCAGCTTCCGCCAATCTTCATCGGTCAAGGAACCTGTCCGTAAGTTCTGGGCGTTAATGTTTCCTTCGGCACAGAGCATACGCATCACGAGCTGCTCCGCACCCATCTCAAGACTGAAAATCGCTACGTTCTCTTCCGTTTTGGTCGCAACGTTTTGAGCGATATTCAAGGCAAATGCCGTTTTACCTACAGAGGGACGAGCACCCACTATAATGAGGTCATTGCGTTGGAATCCTGCTGTCATTCGATCCAGTTCAGCAAACCCTGTCGGTATTCCCGTGACATCCCCTTTACGGTTAGTCAAAATTTCTATATTATCGTACGTCGCAACCAATACATCTTTAATATTTTGGAAAGACCCGGAATTTTTACGCTGGGCCACTTCCATGATCGTTTTTTCTGCTTCCCCAAGCAGCTCCTCGACCTCGTCCTCGCGACTGTAGCCCTCCTGGGCGATGTTGGTCGCTGTCCTGATCAACCGGCGAAGCAATGACTTCTCTTCGACGATGCGGGCATAATATTCAACGTTGGCAGCGGTAGGCACCGACCCAGCCAGTTCACTTAAATATGATACACCGCCAACTTCTTCGAGGTTCTTAGTTGCAGCCAGTTCCTCCGTCACCGTAATCAAATCGACAGCTTTACCTTCGTCATTCAATTTAATCATCACATTGAAGATTTTCTGATGCGAGCTTCTATAGAAATCCTCTGGAATCAAAACTTCCGATGTAACGGTCAGGGATGACGGCTCAAGAAAAATCGCACCTAGTACAGCTTGTTCCGCTTCCACATTCTGAGGGGGAATCCTATCTTGAAATTGTTCTATCATATCTTAAAACCTCCCATTCTAAGAGGATACCTTCTTTTTGGTGATTTATAGGTTTCTAGTCAAAAAGAAAAAAGTGAAAGGACTACATGCCCTATCACATTTTTCGTCTAACTCTATTTTATCAATTTTTCACAGATATGAAACAGCTAAAATTAGTTAATTTCCTTAACATGCACAGTCAACGTCGCCGTGACTTCAGGATGAAGCCTGACAGGCAGCTTGGTATGACCTAAAGAACGGATGCCATCAGCAAGCTCCATTTTACGTTTATCAAGCTTGATGCCATGTTTTTTCTGAAGCTCTGCGGCGATTTGTTTAGTCGTGATGGAACCGAATAGACGCCCGCCCTCACCAGCTTTAGCCGATAGTTCCACTGTTAATTTCTCCAATTGCACTTTTAAATCTTCGGCCTGCTGAAGCTCTTCGGCAGCGAGTGATTGTTCTTTATTCTTCTGCGCTTCCAGCGTTTTTACATTTGTATTATTTGCTTCAACCGCCAATCCTTGTTTAATCAGGAAATTATGTGCATATCCATCTGCAACATTTTTAACTTCCCCTTTTTTCCCTTTACCTTTAACGTCTTTTAAAAATATGACTTTCATTCTTTTTGTCCCCCTTCTAAATATTCATCTATCGCCGCTTTTAACCGACCTTCAGCTTCTTCAATCGAGCATGCCTGCTGAGTGGCGGCATTCGTTAAGTGTCCGCCCCCATTCAGCATTTCCATGATCACCTGGACATTGATGTCCCCAAGGGAACGTGCACTGATGCCGACTTTATCATCAACTCGCTTAGCCATGACGAAGGAAGCGACGACACCATCCATCGTCAAAAGGGTGTCGGCAGCCTGGGCAATGAGCACCTGATTGTGGACCTGGTCGGATTTTGCCGAAGCGATGGCAATTCCCTTTTTATAAAAGATCACTTCTTCTATGAGCTTCGACCGTTTAATGTAAGTATCGACGTCTTCCTTCAGGAATTTCTGGACGAGTACCGTATCGGCTCCATGTGCCCTTAAATAAGAAGCAGCATCAAAGGTACGGGACCCGGTTCTCAATGTGAAGCTTTTCGTATCGACAATGATGCCGGCAAGAAGCGAGGTCGCTTCCAGCATGTCTATCTTCGAGCGCTTCGGCTGATATTCAAGCAGCTCCGTCACAAGCTCAGCTGTTGAAGACGCATATGGCTCCATATAGACGAGCAATGAATTCTTGATGAACTCTTCACCCCGGCGATGATGGTCAATGACGACAACCTTATCGATCCTATTCAATAACCGCTCTTCAATCACCATCGAAGGTTTATGCGTATCGACCACGACAAGCAACGTCTCATCCGTAATCATTTCAAATGCTTCATCAGGAGTTATGAACCGGGCATACAGGTCTTCTTTATTTTTGATTTCTTCCATTAAACGAAGGACACTGCTATCGAGCTGTTGGGTGTTAATGACAATATAGCCTTCACGTTCATTCATCTGGGCGACCTTCAAGATGCCGATTGCTGAACCGATTGCGTCCATATCCGGGTTTTTATGGCCCATGACAATGACCTTATCACTATCAAGGACGATATCCTTCAATGCGTGGGAAATCACGCGTGCACGAACCCTTGTGCGTTTTTCCATCGGGTTCGTCTTCCCGCCATAGAATTTCACTTTTCCATTCGACTGCTTGATTGCAACCTGGTCACCGCCCCGTCCGAGGGCCAGATCCAAGCTGGACTGCGCGAGCGAACCTAGTTCAGGTAAGGATGATACGGCAGAGCCGACACCTATGCTCAAGGTCAGTGGTACGTTTTGCTTGGCTGTCGTTTCCCTGATTTCATCCAGAATGGAAAATTTACCCTTTTCCAATTGCTGCAGGATATGTTCATTAAAGACAGCGATGAATCGTTCCGAGGATACCCTTTTGAAAAAAACGCCATTATCCCTTGCCCATTTATCAAGTAGTGAAGTGACCAAGCTATTGATGCTGCTTTTTCGCTGATCATCCATACCCTGTGTCAAATCATCATAATTATCAAGGAGGATGATCGCTATTGCCGTCCGCTCATCTTCATATAACTTCTCTATTTCCACTTGCTCCGTCACATCAAAAAAGTAAAGGAGTCTTTCCTCACGCTTATGGACCACCTTGAATTTTCGATCATGGAGCGTAAGTGTCTCTGTCTCGATTTCTTGCTTGATTAATGGGACGATCGAATCTGCGACATCATATAGTGACCTCCCTGCCAATGAATCCTCGCTAAAACAGGACGCCAGGAATGGATTGGTCCATTCGATGTAATAATCTTCATTAAAGAGCATGATTCCAATTGGCATTTCCAATAACGCTTCCTCGCCGACCTTTTTTAATCGGTAAGATAAAGTCGTTATATACTCTTCCGTCTTACGTTGCTTTTTTTCGACCATTGTTAACGTTAAATAAAATAAACCCGCAAGGACCAATAGCCCCAAAAGGGCAATAACCCAATTATAATAAGCCAGTACGCCCAAAAGTAACACGCCTGCGGCAAGAATCCCATACAAAGGGGACTTAATCGAGTATTCTTTCAAATAAGATGACATAGTTTCAGCTCCTAAAAGCATCTGTTTTACTTAAAAGACTAACCCTTTTTCCTGAATGTCTCCCTAAAGGGAAAGCCTAAATCTATTATACCTAAAAAACGGATGACCGTCGTAATAATCGGAAGCGGTAACAGCACGGTCACAACCACGATCATAACGGGGATGGCCTTGGCCCATGACTTCACATGAGCCATATAAAAAATCAGGGAGTATCCTTGCACTAATATGAAAAACTGCAGGATGAAAAATAAGTTCGTTATGGCCATGTATACAAAGCCGTTCTTGTCCGTATTCGTAAAAAGGGCTAGAAGCATCGTAATTAAATAATACCATAAAAGACTTTTCGGGAGTCGCAGATCTCGAAAATGAGGCCATTTTATCGTTTTTCCGCTGAATCGCTTCAGTATGGGATGTGCTGCAAGGAAAATCACCAATACCATCAAAACGGACATCAAGACGAATAGACTTGGCATCAATGTATAAAACATATCGATCGCATCATACATCCTCGTTTTGATTTCTTCCGTCTGTGCCTGCCCAAGAGACCCCATGAGGCCAATCGGATTTTCAACCGATTCCTTAACCATGCTCAACGCTTTTTCTATGTAATTCACATTCGTTATTAACACGGAACCTGCATATATTAGGATTGTGCCTCCCAGGAACACAAGGACTGCAATTATGAACGCGGTTACCATCGATTTATCTTTCTTCAAGCAATACCCGATCGTAATTCCCGTTACACCCATAAGCAAGGTCAATGGTACGGATAGTATCGTTCCGATGAGGAGCGTCAATAGCGAAGCGATGAATAAGTAACCTAGGCTCCACGAAAGCTTTTGCTTGATTGCGAACAAAATGAATGGAGTTGGTAAAAAGAAAAGCGTGATGATGCCCATTAACGGAACATGGATGGTGATGAACAGTAAAATGCAATATAGTGCCAAAAGGGCACCGCCCTCCGCAATTCGTCTCCCGCTATTCATCTAATTATTCACCCCCCTGTTTTATTGTCTTACGCTCATCTTTATATTGTATCCGTTCCGGCCAGGATATTTCAAACATGACAGTCTTTTTTCAGGATATGAATATTATTTCCTTGGAAAACCATATTTTCAACCGTTGCTAATATGGTTTTGAAAATAAAAAAACCGCAATTTCAGCGGATTTTTAGAAAAGGAAATGATTTATAAAAAAAAGGCGCATTAAGGATGAATCCTCAATGCGCCGATTTCATTATTCACCAGATACGTATGGAAGTAATGCCATAGTACGTGAGCGTTTAATAGCAATCGTTAATTTACGTTGATATTTAGCGCTTGTGCCAGTTACACGACGTGGTAAGATTTTACCGCGTTCTGAGACGAATTTTTTAAGAAGATCTGTATCTTTGTAATCAATTTTAGTGATACCGTTTGATGTGAAATAACAAACCTTTTTACGCTTACCGCGTCCTTTACGTCCACCCATTGCCATAATAAATTTCCCTCCCTACATTTTGAATTTTCATTTTAAACGGCTGTTTAAAACGGAAGATCGTCATCTGAAATGTCGATGGTCTTACCGTCATTTGCAAATGGATCATCATCTACACGAGTGTAGTTGTTATTGCTCCGTTGATTCTGATTAGGATTTTGTCCATACGAATTATTGTCATTTCCGTTATTATTGTTGCCATAACTTCTTTGACCCCCACCGTAAGAACCGCCTTCATTTCTTTCACCCGCTGAACTGCTTCGTGGTTCAAGGAACTGAACGCTCTCAGCCAGAATCTCCGTCACATATACGCGTTTGCCGTCTTGTCCTTCATAATTACGTGTTTGGACACGTCCATCCACGCCAGCCAAACTGCCTTTTTTCAAGAAGTTAGCTACATTTTCTGCCGGTTTACGCCAAACTACACAATTAATGAAATCTGCTTCACGTTCACCTGACTGATTCGTAAAACTACGGTTCACAGCTAAAGTAAAGGTGGCTACAGGTACTCCATTAGGTGTATATCGTAATTCAGGATCTTTAGTTAAGCGTCCTACCAAAACTACGCGATTCATCATCAGAATCAACCCCTAGGTTTCAAGCTTGTTTCATGTGAAACAAGGTTTGAATTTATATTAAATCGAATTAAACTTCTTCTCTAGTAGCCATATGGCGAATGATGTCTTCACTGATTTTAGCAAGACGATCGAATTCTTGGATCGCAGCACTTTCAGCGTTAACTTTAAGAAGCATGTAGTAACCATCACGGAAATCATTGATTTCATATGCAAGACGGCGTTTACCCCATTCTTTTGCTTCTACTTCCGCACCATTATCAGTAAGGATTGTGTTGAAACGTTCAACTAAAGCTTTTTTAGCTTCTTCCTCAATGTTTGGACGGATGATATACATAATTTCGTATTTTCTCATCACTGTCACCTCCTTTTGGTCTAAGCGGCCCTATTGGGCAAGGAGCAATTATTTATAATTACTCACAAGATGAAATTATAGCATAGTTATAGAGTCTTTGCAACGAAGGTCTCGACTTATTACAATTAATTGAAAACGATTGATGGAAGCCCCTGCAAATTGTGCTGCAGGGGCTTTCTTTCTTATACGTTAAAACGGAAATGGATGACATCGCCATCGTTAACGATGTATTCTTTTCCTTCCAATCGCACTTTTCCCGCTTCTTTTGCAGCGCCATGACTGCCAGCTTCAAGCAAATCGGTATAGGAAACGATTTCTGCACGGATGAAACCGCGTTCGAAATCGGTGTGGATGACACCCGCACATTGAGGGGCCTTCATGCCTTTACGGAACGTCCAAGCACGAACTTCCTGGACACCGGCGGTAAAGTAGGTTGCCAATCCAAGCAAGTTATATGAAGCACGAATCAATTGGTCAAGCCCCGACTCCTCGATGCCAAGCTCGGATAAGAACATTTCCTTTTCTTCACCTTCAAGTTCGGCAATTTCTTCTTCGATTTTGGCACAAATGACGATTACTTCCGCATTTTCGTTCGCAGCATATTCACGCACTTGCTGTACATATTCATTATCATCGGCGTTGGCCACTTCATCTTCACTTACATTCGCAACATATAGCGTCGGCTTTGCAGTGAGCAAATGCATGCCCTTGACGATTTTCAGCTGTTCTTCAGTAAATTCGACGGAACGGGCAGGCTTTTCTTCTTCCAATGCCGCTTTCAGGGCGACAAGGATTTCATGTTCAGCCACTGCACCTTTATCTTTTTGCTTAGCCATTTTACCGACACGGTCGATGCGTTTATCAACGGATTCCAAGTCAGCAAGGATCAGTTCAAGATTGATGACTTCGATATCATCGATCGGATTCACTTTTCCGGAAACATGGGTAATATTATCGTCTGCGAAACAACGGACAACCTGACAGATTGCATCAACTTGGCGAATGTGAGAAAGAAATTTATTCCCAAGGCCTTCACCCTTGCTCGCTCCTTTTACAATCCCGGCGATATCCGTAAATTCAAAGGCTGTCGGAACCGTTTTTTTCGGTTGAACCAATTCGGTCAATTTTTGCAAGCGATGATCTGGCACTTCCACAATCCCGACGTTTGGGTCGATCGTACAAAAAGGGTAGTTCGCAGATTCAGCACCTGCCTGTGTAATTGCATTAAATAAAGTGGATTTCCCTACGTTAGGCAATCCGACAATACCAGCTGTTAAAGCCATTTATATTTCACTCCTTCAAGATAGTTCGTACATATGGAAAAAAGATTGGTCTTCAGGACCCATCCAATTACCTAAACCTTTCCCAATTATAGATTTCGCTCCCTAAAAAGACAAGTAAATCATTGAGAGGGCGGGACTACTTTCTTACAAAGAAAAAAGCATGATCACTTCTCATGCTTTTCCAGGACTTTTTTCATTTTCTTTGCAAATTCACGTCGTGCCAGCATTACGCTATGACCGCAGCCTTCACATTTTATCCGGATATCCATACCAAGGCGAATGATTTTCCACTTATTCACACCGCATGGATGTGGTTTTTTCATTTCCACGACATCGTTCAGCGCAAATTCTTTTTCCTCCATGACCTTTGAGCCCCCTAATTCTACGACTCGCTGCCACTGTAGGTAGATTTAACACCGATTAAATCAAGGGCAGCACTTATTTCTTTTCTCAAAATCCTGCTGAATTCGACATTTTGCATCGGCTTAGTTTCCGCTGTTACCCGAAGGACGACATCATCAGGATTTATTGTTTCAATCCCCAAAAATTCAGGAGCTTTAACCAAGGCATCGTACTTGCCTTCCATACTGTTTAAAAGCTCGATCAGAACCCTTTCAGCACGCTCGATCGATCCGTCATTGGCGATGGTCACATCCACTACAGCCTTACTGTTCAAAATGGAATAATTGGTAACTTGAATGATGCTGCCGTTAGGGATGAAGTGCAATTCCCCTGCATTACTTTTGATTTTCGTTGTCCGAAGCCCAATTTCAATGACTTCTCCCTCATAAGTATTGATTTTAATATAATCGCCAACTGAAAACTGATCTTCAAAAATGACGAAAAATCCTGTAATGATATCCTTGACCAAACTTTGGGCACCAAACCCGATGGCCAAACCGATTACCCCTGCACCAGCGAGCAATGGCATCACATGCAGACCGAAAATTTCCAGGATCATCATCAAGGCGATGAAATTGATCACATAGGTAATGATATTTTCGAGCAGCTTTATGAGTGTCGCTTCCCTGCGCTCCGTAACCCGGAGGGGACTTCTTAAACGTGCTTTGAAGAATTTATTTAAAAGGGTCTTTCCTATTGTAATAATAATACGCGATAACAATAGAACAAGGAAGATTTTAATAATGCCCTCGCCTATCAAAAACCATATCTTTTCATCCAATAATTCATTTGTAACGTTATCATACATGCGGTTCATTTTATCCTCCTACCTATTGCAAATGCTGCAAAGCTTTTTCTCTTCTCTATGACTTTCTTATACGGACGTATTCCCTCTACCCATCTTGCAGGAAACTAACCTTGATTACGAGAAGTTTTCTCCATTTTAACAAGAAATAAGGGTTTCTGTACAAAAAAAATATGGGTATAGAGGTAAAAGAATTAGACGTTTTTTCCCAGATGATTAAGTACAAGAACATATAGAAAGCAATTGGTAGAAAGGAAGAAAACCTTTATCCATCTCCCCTTCGACTGTTTGCACGCACTCAAAAAATCCCCTCACCGATTACATTCGCCGTATATTTTTCCCTTTTTATCCGTATACTGTACTACCGAATGAAATAAAGGAGCTGAGTCGATGAATCTGAATTCTAGTCTATTTCATACTAATAAAAATAGATTGAGTCGCATCCTTCATGAAGATACGGATGCATCTAAACAAATTTCCCAAGAATTGATCAACCTTCTGCCAACAGGAAAGCTTCAGCCCATCATCATCGTCTGCATCGGCACGGACCGTTCTACAGGCGATTCACTCGGACCACTCGTCGGCACATTGCTAAGCGAGAAAACGGAAAACGACTCTTCTCCTTTCCATGTCTATGGTACTCTGGAAGACCCTATACATGCGATGAATTTACAGGAAAAATTGAACGAAATAAATAAGGTTCATGCCAATCCCTTTATAGTGGGCATCGATGCCTGCTTAGGGAAGTTGAAAAGCGTTGGCATCGTTCAAATCGGGCAAGGCCCCGTGAAACCCGGTGCTGGAGTCAATAAAGACCTTCCGTCCGTTGGCAATGCCCATATTACGGGAATCGTGAATGTCAGTGGATTCATGGAATTCATGGTCCTGCAAAACACCCGACTCAGCCTCGTGCTAAAAATGGCCAAAACCATAGCCGAAGGGATTGATGAGGCGAAAAACCTTTATCAGGCAAAACCTTCCGTCACTCCGTTCACTTGGACATTGAAGCAAGAAAAAACCCTATAAAGTACATTGACCAACTCAAGATTATCTCCTTATAATATTGTAAGCAGCTAAAGTGATTGCAGCAGTTACCCTAAAACACGAAAACCGAGCTTATCCATAATTGAAAAGAAGGAAGGGAAATTCCCTTCCTTCTTTTTTTATACATAATACATGATCGTAACGAGAATTGCTGTAACCAGGATACCAGGAAGCAGGTTGGCGACCCTGATTTTGGTGATGCCAATGATGTTAAGGCCTATCGCCAAAATCATGACTCCCCCAGTTGCGGTCATTTCCAGTATGAAGGAATCCATTAACGCAGTCGGTATAAACGTGTTGATCTGCCTTGAAAAGATGGCAATGAAGCCTTCATAAATAATGATCGGAAATGCTGAAAAGAGGACACCGATCCCTAGCGTACTGGCGAGGACCAGTGCAGTAAACCCATCTATGATCGCTTTCGTTATCAAAACATCATGATTATTCCGGATTCCGCTATCAAGGGCACCGATAATCGCCATCGCCCCGATTCCAAAAATGAGCGTAGCCGTTACAAACCCCTGCGATATCGAAGTTCCTTCCTTCGCCTTCATCCTCCGCTCGATCCAATTGCCCAAAGAATTCAGTCTGCCCTCAAGATCGATCCACTCGCCAAGCGCGGCCCCTCCAACAATGCTTAAAATGACAAGAATGAATTGCTCACTTTTCAATCCCATCTGCAAGCCTAAAACCATGATGGCTAACCCGATTCCACTCATGACCGTTTCTTTGACCTTTTCGGGTATATGCTGTAAATACCTTCCCAAGACCGAACCGATTAATATGCACGCACCATTCACCAAAGTTCCTAATAATACCATCTCATTCACCTATTTTTCGACAGAAAAATATAAATCGACATGCTAGTTTTCCAAATTAAGAGGAGAGATTCTCTTGATCAAGCAAGTCCAATATTCTCTCTAAATCTTCTTTTGAAAAAAATTCGATTTCAATTTTCCCTTTTTTCTTGCTTTGCTTTATCGTTACACTGGTTCCAAGTCTTTCACGCAGGCTTGTTTCCCGTTGCTTTATGAAAAGATCTTTTTTATCTTGTTTCTTTGGTGCCGTTTCACGTGAAACGGAATCGTTCAATTGATGTATGTATTGCTCCAGCTGCCTTACATTCATTCCTTCTATGAGGATTTTATCCACTACGGGTTTCAGCATCTCCTTATTCTTGATGCCTAGCAGAGCTCGACCATGCCCCATCGACAGCTTCCCTGCTGAAATATGGCTCCTTATCCCTTCCGGCAAGGAAAGCAAACGTACATGATTGGCAATATGGGGCCGGCTTTTCCCCAGCCGATTGGCCAACTGCTCCTGGGTGAATGCCAGTTTTTCAAGCAGCGTTTGATAGGCAGCTGCCTCTTCGATTGGGTTTAGATCTTCCCGTTGCAGGTTTTCCAAAATGGCCAGCTCCATCATCTGCTGTTCATCCAGCTCCCTCACAACTACGGGAACTGTCTTTAAACCTGCTTCCTTCGCTGCACGATAGCGTCTCTCCCCAGCCACTATTTCATAACCCTTGATACTTTTCCGGGCAATAATCGGCTGCAGTATCCCATGCTCCTCTATCGATTGCTTTAATTCTTCTATTGCTTCAAGCCTGAAGTCCTTTCGGGGCTGATAAGGATTTGGCCTTAATTCCCTTAATTTCACTTCGCGCACGATTTCATCCTTACTTATTTCGCCATTATTGAAAAGTGCGTTAAGTCCTTTGCCAAGCCCTTTAGCCATTTGATACCACTTCCTTTGCCAATTCTAAATAGACCTCCGCTCCACGTGACTTCGGATCATAAATGATGATAGGTTCACCATGGCTCGGCGCCTCGCTCAAACGCACATTGCGTGGTATGATCGTTTGATAAACTTTATCCTGAAAGTACTTTTTGACTTCTTCAATGACCTGGAGACCTAAATTCGTTCTTGCATCCAGCATCGTCAATAACACACCTTCAATTTTCAAATCATGATTCAAATGCTTTTGGACGAGTCGAACCGTATTCAAGAGTTGACTTAAACCTTCCAAAGCATAATATTCGCATTGCACGGGGATCAAAACGGCATCAGCCGCCGTCAAGGCATTAAGTGTGAGCAAGCCCAATGATGGAGGACAGTCAATCACAATGTAATCGTATTGGCTTTGCACCTCTTCCAATGCTCTTTTTAAACGAACTTCCCTCGATATCGTTGGAACCAGTTCAATTTCAGCACCTGCAAGTTGAATTGTCGCAGGTATGGCATATAAGTTTTCCACCTTTGTTTCCAGTATGACGGTACTGGCTTCGACATCATCCACCAATACATCATAAATACACTGCTCTACATCTGCTTTATCAATACCTGCGCCGCTTGTTGCATTTCCCTGCGGATCGATATCGACCATTAAGACTTTCTGCCCTATGTAAGCAAGGCAAGCACTTAGACTGACAGATGTTGTCGTTTTTCCAACACCGCCTTTTTGATTGGCAATGGCAAGAATCTTACCCACGGATTCACCTGCTTTCAACTGTCTTCAACACGCCATATTCACTCTTTCATACCGTAAATCCATTTATTTCTTTCTATTTTATCACGAATATTACTGGAAGAAATCGTTTTCTTAAATTCCTCATCAAAATTGAAAAATGTCTAAAGGACACTAAAAACCGGGGAAAAGTGCATCACTTTGCCTGCGATAAGACTTAAAAAAAGCTTGGTAATCGGAGATTACCAAGCTGGGCCAAGAATGGGGTCAAGATTTCTTCTTCGGTATTTTTATCGTGAACTGATAATATTCCTCGAATTCTTCTTCCTCTGCATCCAGGTTAATTCCATTGTCTGTAACCATGCTGAGTGATTGGCGGATCGTATTGACGGCAATCCTCATGTCCTTACTGAACGCCTTCCGCTTAGGTTTCGGCTTTTGCACCGTACCCGTCAGAAGCTTGACGACCTGCTCTTCCGTCTGCTTGACGTTCAACCCTTTTTCGATGATTTCCAAAAGCAGTTTGATCTGCTTTTCCGGACTTTTCAATGGTATCAACGAGCGGGCATGGCGCTCCGTAATTTGCTTTTGAAGAAGGGCATCTTGAACCTCCTGGGGCAGCTTAAGCAGCCGCAGCTTATTCGCAACGGTCGATTGCCCTATTCCCAATCTTTGTGCCAATGCTTCCTGGGTCAAACTGTGAAGCTCCAATAGTTTACCGTAAGCCAATGCTTCTTCAATCGGCGTCAGCTCCTCACGCTGCAGGTTCTCTATCAGCGCAACGGAAGCCGTTTCTGTATCGGTGAAATCCTTGATGATTGCAGGTGCCAATTCCCAGCCCAGCTTTTGCATGGCCCGAAAACGACGCTCACCTGCTATGATTTCATATTTACCCTGTCCATAAGCCCTTACTACGATTGGTTGAATGATCCCGTGAGTATGAATCGTTTGAGCCAGTTCAGCAATTTTATCGTCATTAAAAACGGTCCTTGGTTGAAATCGATTAGGCACAATATCAGAAATGGATATTTTTCTTATTTCTTCATTATTATTGCTAGGTGTCTCCATCTCTAGTTGCTGTTCTTCTTTTTCGCCAAACCCAAAGAACCGCGAAAAAGGATGCTTCATCTTCCTACACCACCTTTTAAAACTCCCAAATAACATATTCTCTATTTAAAGGACAAGTCCTGCATACATTTCCCGACATGGTTATACATATGGTCCTTCACTGTAAAAAACATGTCGACTGGCGTCATCAAGGCAATATGAGGAGTGGACGACCAGTAATTTTCTATCTTTGTCGGCTTGCCCCGGATTATTTCCCTGAAAATCAAAATGGAAATATCGCCGACTTTCCAGTCCTGCTTGGAAAATTTGGCGCAGAGTCGATAGTGTGCCAAATTCTGCCTTCGTGTTGGCTTATATATTATTTAATGAATGAAATGATACCTTTATAGTAAAAGAAAACATGGACAAGTGCCAGCTCAATATGGGATTTTTCTTTATGAAAGATTATTCAATGGGCTGTTTATTCGGTGTCCCCGGTTTTCTTGGATATTTTTTAGGTGTTTTCTTCACTTTATTGACCGTAATGATGTTTCTTTCACTATTTTCCTCTGGCAATGTGAAGTGATGAATTTCGGCAATTTCCCCGCCTAACGTAAAAATGGCCTTCTTCCCTGTGTCCATTTCATCCTGTGCACTAGCGGCTTTCATGGCGATGAACGTACCCTCCGGTTTAACTAGCGGCAAGCATAATTCACTTAAAACGGACATCCTCGCCACCGCTCTTGCCATGACTATATCATAGGCTTCACGATGCTCCGGTTTTTGGGCAAAGGTTTCCGCCCGGTCATGATGGAAGGAAACACCCTTTAATTGTAGGGAATCCGCAAGATGATTCAAAAAAGAAATCCGCTTATTCAAAGAATCAACAATGGATACGTGAATATTTGGGAAACAAATCTTCAATGGAATGCTGGGAAATCCTGCTCCAGCCCCAACATCGCAAATTCGATAAGGCTTGTTGAAATCGAAATAGAAGGCAGCACTGATTGAATCGTAAAAATGCTTTAGATAAACCTCTTCTTTATCAGTGATGGCCGTTAAGTTCATCTTTTCGTTCCATTCAACCAATAAACGGTAATATGTGTCAAACTGATCAAGCTGATGAGGAGAAAGCTCGATCCCTTTCTCCTGCAGTGCTTGTTGGAACTGTTCTATATTCATGTTTTCTTCAATCCTTTTCGGGTATTTCCATTACTGAGATACTCTGGCAATCTTTCCTTGTTCCAAATAAATGAGCAAAATCGAAACATCGGCGGGATTCACACCGGAAATTCTGGAAGCTTGCGCTACCGATAGCGGGGTGACCTGCTTTAATTTTTGACGGGCTTCCGTTGCGAGACCGGAAATAGCATCATAATCGATATTCTCTGGAATCTTTTTATTCTCCATTTTTTTCAGACGATCGACCTGCTGCAATGATTTTTCTATATATCCTTCATATTTAATCTGGATTTCGACCTGTTCCGTCACTTCATCGCTCAATTCGACATCACTTGGAGCCAAACTTTGAATATGGGAATAGTTCATTTCAGGGCGTTTCAATAAGTCGGAAGCACGGATTCCATCCTTCAGCTCACTCCCGCCGCTGGCAGTGATGACCGCTTGTACCTCTTTGGTCGGCTTGATGAAATGGGATTTCAGTCGTTCTTTTTCCAATTCGACCGCTGCTTTTTTCAAAAGGAAACGATTGTAGCGTTCTTCTTTAATCATCCCGATATTGAATCCAATTTCCGTTAAGCGTAAATCGGCATTATCATGACGTAATAACAACCGATATTCCGCACGTGAAGTCAACAAACGGTAAGGTTCATTGGTGCCTTTCGTTACAAGGTCGTCAATCAGCACCCCAATATAAGCATCGGAACGGCTTAAAATCAGTTCTTCTTTGCCTATTGCATTCAACCCGGCATTAATACCAGCCATCAGACCTTGGCCAGCTGCCTCCTCATAACCTGACGTACCGTTAATTTGCCCAGCCGTATACAAGTTCTTAACCTTTTTCGTTTCCAAGGTTGGCCAGAGCTGAGTAGGCACGATCGCATCATACTCAATTGCATATCCCGCACGCATCATTTCCGCCTTCTCGAGTCCAGGGATCGTTTGAAGGATCTTCACTTGCACATCTTCAGGCAGACTGGTGGATAACCCTTGCACATAAACTTCCTTTGTATTGCGTCCCTCAGGTTCAAGGAAGATTTGATGACGAGGCTTATCATTAAAACGAACGACCTTATCTTCTATCGATGGACAATAACGAGGGCCCGTTCCTTTTATCATTCCGGAATACATAGGGGAACGGTGCAAATTCTCATCAATCAGCTGATGCGTCCCCTCATTGGTATACGTCAGCCAGCATGGCAATTGATCGGTGATGAATTTTGTCGTTTCATATGAAAAGGCACGAGGCACTTCATCGCCAGGTTGGATTTCCGTTTTGCTGTAATCGATGGAAGAGCTATTGACCCGCGGCGGTGTTCCCGTTTTAAAACGGACCAAATCAAACCCCAATTGCTCCAAATGTTCAGAAAGCCTGATGGATGGCTGCTGATTATTGGGACCGCTTGAATATTTCAGTTCGCCTAAGATGATTTCGCCACGCAAATAAGTACCTGTCGTGATCACGACCGTTTTCGCACGATATACCGCTCCTGTTTTCGTGATAACACCCGTACAAATGTCGTTTTCAATAATTAGTTCCTCTACCATCCCTTGAATCAATGTCAGATTCTCTTGATCTTCTATCGTCTTTTTCATTTCTTGTTGATAGAGAAATTTGTCCGCCTGAGCACGCAATGCACGAACAGCCGGACCTTTTGCCGTATTCAGCATCCTCATTTGGATATGGGTCTTATCGATGTTTTTCCCCATTTCCCCGCCTAAAGCGTCAATTTCCCTAACGACGATCCCTTTTGCCGGTCCACCAACGGAGGGATTGCATGGCATGAAGGCAACCATATCCAAGTTAATGGTGATCATCAACGTTTTAGCCCCTACCCTTGCAGCGGCTAGGCCAGCTTCACTACCAGCATGTCCAGCACCAATCACTATGACATCATAGCTACCTGCTTCGTATTGCATGTCCTTTTCCTCCTTTTTCCGATTATTTTCCTAAACAAAATTGTGAAAACAATTGGTTGATTAAATTATCCTGGACGCTTTCACCAATGATTTCACCAAGAAGCTCCCATGCTTTCGTAAAGTCAATCTGAACCAAATCTATTGGCGTACCCATTTCTATCGCTTCGATTGCATCTGAAATTGACTGCAGTGCCTGTCCGAGCAAGGCGATATGCCTGGCATTGGACACATAGGTCAGGTCTCCCGTTTCCAAAGCTCCCTCAAAGAATAATGAAGCGATGGCTTCCTCCAATTCGTCGACCCCTTGATCTTCAAGTAAGGAAGTGGAAACAATCTTATGGGAGGCTGCATATGCCTTAACCTTCGCCATATCGATTTTTTGCGGAAGGTCGGTCTTATTGATGATGACGATAACATCCATTCCTTCTACTGCCTGAAATAGCTTCTCGTCTTCAGGTGTAAACTCATCTGAATAGTTCAATACGAGCAGAATTAAATCAGCCTCTTTCAAAACTGCACGAGACCTTTCCACTCCAATCCTTTCAACGATATCTTCCGTTTCCCTAATTCCTGCCGTATCGACAAGTTTAAGCGGAACACCGCGTACATTGACATATTCCTCGATTACATCGCGGGTTGTCCCTGGGATATCAGTGACAATCGCTTTGTTTTCATGAACCAAGCTGTTCAGCAAGGAGGATTTCCCAACATTGGGACGTCCGATAATGACAGTCGCAAGGCCATCGCGGAGGATCTTTCCTTGCTGGGCTGTATGAAGCAGCTTCTCGATCTCAGTCTTCACAAAACTGCCTTTTTCCAAAAATAAACGATGTGTCATTTCTTCGACATCATCATATTCTGGATAATCTATATTTACCTCGACTTGGGCGAGGGTCTGTAAAATTTCTTGACGAAGGCTTTGAATTAATTTTGAAAGCCTTCCTTCCATTTGACCTAAAGCAACATTCATCGCTTTATCCGTTTTAGCACGAATTAAATCCATGACGGCCTCAGCCTGGGAAAGGTCGATTCTCCCATTCAAAAAGGCACGTTTCGTAAATTCACCTGGTTCCGCAAGACGAGCCCCTTGAGAGAGAATGAGCTGCAATACCCGATTGACCGAAACGATTCCGCCATGACAGTTTATTTCCACTACATCTTCCCTTGTAAACGTCTTTGGCCCCTTCATGACGGAAACCATGACTTCCTCTATGATTTCACCCGTTTTAGGCTGGATAAGATGCCCATAATGGATCGTATGCGAATTTACCTCAAGCAAACCTTTTCCGCCTGGTCCTTTAAATATCCCATCGGCTATTTCTATGGCCTCATCACCGCTGATTCTAACGATGGCAATTGCCCCTTCCCCTAAGGGCGTAGAGATAGCGGTGATTGTATCGAATTCCATGTTTTCACCTCTTATATATTGATGTTTCTATATTATTTCTGAATTAAAATCGTCGAATCCCTAAATTACTACAATACCACAGTATATTCATGAAAAAAAGTAGATACTCATCCCTTTCAAGAGTTATCCACATGCAGGGCAACCATATTCTGTAACATTCATTTTAACTTATCCACATGTGAATAACAAATGTGGCCGTCCTTCATATATTTCAACGATATATGACCATTTACATGAAAGCTGTCGGTTATTGCCGAAGCGACCTTTTTAATGCATACCGTTCGACAAAAAAAGAACCCCTGCTTATAAGCAGAAGGTTCATTTATGCGGCGTGATGACCAAATGACGATATGGTTCCGTACCGTTTGAAGTTGTTTTGATTTTTGGATATTGCAGCAGAGCATGATGAATGACCTTACGTTCATAGCTTGGCATCGGCTCCAGTGAAATGGCCTTACCCGTTTTCAGCGCTTTGTTGGCCATTCTTTCAGCCAATTGAATTAACGTCTCATTGCGTCGATTTCGATAATCTTCAGCATCTACCGTAATATTCAAAAACTGCCTCGAGTGGCGATTCGCAACAAGCTGCGTTAAATATTGCAGGGAATTTAGCGTTTGGCCCCTTTTTCCAATCAATAATGCAATTTTTTCACCTGATAATTGGAATGTTACGTTCTTCCCTTTCCTGTGGACATCGATTTTGGCATCGACTCCCATCCCAAGGGTGACATTCTTCAAATATTCAAGTGTTTCCTCGATGGGGTCAGGAGGCAACGTCACATGGACAATGGCCTTCCTTGCCCCGAATAAACCGAAAAACCCTTTTTTACCTTCTTCTTCAATTTCAATCTCGACGCGATCCTTCGTGCTGTTCAGTTGAGCTAAAGCTAAATTTACTGCTTCTTCGACAGATTGTCCTGTAGCAGTCACTTTTTTCACTTTTTCTTTGCCCCTCCCGCGTTTTCCGCAGCTGCTTTTCTAAGATCCGGACCTTTAATGAAATATGTTTGAACGATACCAAAAAGGTTACCTACTACCCAGTAAAGTGAAAGAGCAGCGGGGAAATTAATAGCAAAAACAACGATCATGATCGGCATGATATAAAGCATCATCGTCATTTGTGCAGCCATCGTTGGATTGGAGTTCATCCCGGCCATCGACATTTTCTGTTGGATGAAAGTCGTGATACCTGCAACTACCGGTAAAATATAATAAGGATCCGGTGAGCCTAAATCAAACCAAAGAAAACTATGTAAGGCGATTTCTTCCGTACGGCTGATGGCATGGTAAAATCCAATCAGGATTGGCATCTGCACAACTATCGGCAAACATCCCGCCAATGGATTGACATTATATTTTGAAAATAGAGCCATCGTTTCTTGCTGTAGTTTTTGTTGTGTGGCAGCATCTTTTGAGCTGTATTTTGCTTGAAGTTCTTTCATCTCAGGCTGGATGGCCTGCATTGCTTTCGAGCTTTTCACCTGTTTGATCATAAGTGGAAGTAATGCTAAGCGAATGATTAACGTGACACCGATGATACCTAAACCATAGTTCTCGCCAAATGTTTCGGAAAGCCAAATGATCAGGGCTGATAATGGATAGACGATGTATGAATTCCAAAAACCTTCACTATCCGCAGTAATCGGTTCTTTGATTTCCGTACACCCAGCTAACAGCATCATTATCGAGGCTAGTCCAATAATGAGTAATATTCGTTTTTTCAACCGTATTTTCCTCCTAACTGCAATCAATCTTTTTTGAAACGATTGTGAACTGCCCAGTAGCGTAAATCAAGCCGCTATCTTCACAGTTCCCATTGAAATGATCTATGTTATCTTTCTCAAATGGCTTACATCCGCGAATAATGCCATGCCTTTCGCCAAATTAAGTAGATTTCATTGTTTTTTCTTTGAAAAGTTTAATGATTTAGAACGTTTCAGGACATGGATCAAGCTGCTTTTCACCTCGAAAAAGTCCATCTCCGCCGCTGGTTTGCGAGCAATCACAATATAATCCTTACCAGCTCCTATATCTTCTTTCAGTTCCAAAAACGCTTGCCGTATGTATCTTTTGATTTGGTTCCTTACAACGGCGTTGCCGATTTTTTTACTGACTGAAAGGCCTATCCGGAAATAATCCTGATCCGGCTTCTCAAGGACATAGACAACGAATTGCCGATTAGCGGAAGATTCACCTTTTTTAAATACAAGCTGAAATTCATCCTCTTTCTTAATCCTTAACTTTTTTTTCATTTTTACACCTTCATTACATGAATTGAGTCCCAGTAGATCCCTTATTTTGCGAAAAAAGACCACTGAGACTTTTCAGTGGTCTATGCAGATAATACTTTTCTGCCCTTGCGGCGACGTGCAGCGATTACTCTACGTCCGTTTTTCGTGCTCATACGTGCACGGAAACCGTGAACTTTACTATGTTTACGTTTATTCGGTTGATAAGTTCTTTTCATTATATGACACCTCCCTGAGGAATAACAGTTAAAGACAGTCTTTACAATTATATAGATGGAGGTTTGTACTTGTCAACCTCATCCTTTAAAAAATATGTTTTTATTGCTCAATGTCCAGTAGGCCTTTTTTTACTACCTAGACTATTGTAAATGATTTTGCTCCGAACTGATATAGAAATTTTTGGTGAGAAGGAAATTTCCCACCTTTTATCCATGAATCGCATGGACGAATTTCCACTGGTTTCTTTTTTGAATCGTTATGATCCGACAAAGAGTGATAAAACAAAAAAAAACCTTTTCGAACACAGGAGGATTTTTTGCACTAACAGTTTTCGGGCGGGAATCATTGCTCGAACGCTTCTCAATCAATTAAGCCATTCGGGCGCGCCACCATGGTCTGTGGATAAAATTCGACATGTTTTTTTCTGTCCACAACCCATTCCGAATACTTTTGCACATAACAATAGCCTGTGGAAAAGTTTTTCCCACAGCCTCGGTAACTTGTGGATAAAGTTTTCTAACCCATTGCAAGACGCCTGATTTTCTGATATTATATTTGTGTTTTCACTCTGAATAACTTTATTAACAAGTAACGGTTATCCACAGACTGTGTATAACATGTGGATAGCTTATTCGACCTGTGTATATTATTTTGTCCACAGACGGTGGATATTGTCGAAAACCCTTTTTTCTTCTTTATTATATATTTCCCAAAATACCTGTTGATGAATAAACATCCAAATCTGCATCAGCATTCAAGATGTAGTCTGTACAAAGGTTGTACAGTGCAACATATAGTGATAGGGACAGAACGGTCTACAACATCACATCCCTTATACAGCTCACCGAAACCTTGCTGTTCAAATTTGTATACAGACAGCACTCGATGAGTTTATTTGTGCCTATACAATATAGATGCCATTCATAAAAATATTTTGCAAAGGAGGGATAAGTTTGGACAACATCGATAGCCTCTGGAACCAGGCGCTCGGAAAAATCGAAAAAAAAATCAGTAAACCAAGCTTTGAAACTTGGCTAAAATCAACCAAGGCTTATTTACTTCAAGGTGATACATTAACGGTCACCGCTCCCAATGAATTTGCCAGGGATTGGCTCGAAGAACGCTATTCCCATCTTATTTCTGATGTATTGTTTGAACTTACAGGTGAGGAGTTGGAAGCGAAATTCATCATTCCCCCCAATCAAGAAGACGATGACTTTAACGTCCCTGTTCAGCCTAAAAAGATCAAAAAACAAGATAAAGAGCATGCTGCATTCCCACAGCATATGCTGAATGCGAAAAATACCTTTGATACGTTTGTCATCGGCTCCGGCAATCGTTTTGCCCATGCCGCGTCTCTCGCTGTTGCAGAAGCTCCAGCCAAAGCCTATAATCCTTTATTCATATATGGGGGCGTCGGACTCGGAAAAACCCATTTGATGCATGCCATCGGCCATTATGTACTTGAGCATAATCCGAATGCAAAGGTCGTCTATTTATCGTCCGAAAAATTCACGAATGAATTCATCAATTCCATCCGGGATAATAAAGCCGGGGAATTCCGTGACCGATACCGAACTGTGGATGTTTTACTAATTGATGATATTCAATTCCTAGCGGGAAAAGAACAAACGCAAGAAGAGTTTTTCCATACATTCAATGCCCTGCATGAGGAAAGTAAGCAAATCGTCATCTCGAGTGACCGTCCTCCCAAGGAGATTCCTACACTCGAGGATCGCCTCCGTTCAAGGTTCGAATGGGGTCTGATCACAGATATCACGCCACCTGATTTGGAAACGAGAATTGCCATCTTACGCAAGAAGGCAAAAGCTGAGGGGCTCGATATCCCGAATGAGGTGATGCTCTATATCGCCAATCAAATCGATTCCAATATTCGTGAGCTTGAAGGGGCACTCATTCGCGTCGTAGCTTATTCATCTTTAATCAATAAAGACATCAATGCAGATTTGGCAGCAGAAGCATTAAAGGATATCATCCCAAGCTCTAAACCTAAAATCATCACCATCCTGGAGATCCAAAAGACGGTTGGTGAGCATTATAGTGTCAAGCTGGAGGATTTCAAGGCAAAAAAACGGACAAAATCGGTGGCATTCCCAAGACAGATTGCCATGTACCTTTCAAGGGAGCTGACGGACTCATCATTACCAAAGATAGGTGATGAATTTGGAGGCCGCGATCATACGACCGTAATCCATGCTCATGAAAAAATCTCTAAGCTCATGCAGACTGATACCCAGCTTCAACGCCAGGTAAAAGAAATACAAGATCAGTTAAGGGTATAATCCATTCTGGATAATGTGCATAACCGGCGACTACTTACACACAGTCTGTCCACAAGTGGATAGACTGTTTTTCCTTAGGTTAATTCGACTTATCCACATATCAACAGGCCCTACTACTATTACTACTATCTTTTTTTATAAAAATTATTAATAAATATGCCTAGTTGGCTATAAAAAAATTGGAGGATGAAACATGAGATTTATTATCCAAAGAGATCGATTAGTTCATAGTGTCCAGGAAGTAATGAAAGCAGTCACATCAAGGACAACCATTCCGATCCTGACGGGAATTAAGATAACCGTTACGAGTGAGGGTGTAACGTTAACAGGAAGTGATTCTGATATTTCCATCCAATCATTCATTCCAGCCGAAGTCGATGGAGATGAAATCGTTGAAGTGAAAAATAGTGGCGGCATTGTTCTGAATGCCCGCTTCTTCAGTGAAATCGTCAAAAAACTGCCAATGGATACAGTCGAGATCGAAGTTGAAAATAACTTTCAAACGATTATCCGCTCAGGAAAAGCTGAATTTAATTTGAATGGATTGGATCCAGAGGAATATCCGCATCTTCCAATCATAGAAGAAGAAAACATTTTCAAATTGCCGACAGATCTTTTGAAGACACTTATCCGTCAAACAGGATTTGCTGTGTCCACGTCAGAAACACGCCCGATCTTGACAGGTGTAAACCTGAAGGTCCAGGATGACGAATTGACCTGTATTGCAACAGATAGCCATAGGCTGGCGATGAGAACGGCAAAAATAGAAAATAAAATCAATGGGACCTATAGCGTTGTCATTCCAGGTAAAAGCCTGAGTGAATTAAGTAAAATCCTTGATGATACAAACGAACTGATCGAAATCGTCATCACCGAAAACCAAGTCTTATTCAAGGCTGAAAATTTATTATTCTTCTCCCGTTTGTTGGAAGGGAATTATCCCGATACATCCCGCTTGATCCCTTCGGATAGTAAAACGGATGTGACCGTCCATACGAAAGACTTTCTCCAAGCAATCGACAGGGCTTCTTTATTGGCCAGGGAAGGAAGAAACAATGTCGTTAAATTGACAACCCTAGAGGGTCGCATTATCGAAGTATCTTCCAATACCCCCGAAATTGGAAAAGTAATTGAAGAGGTCCAGGCTGAAGCCATTGAAGGTGAAGATCTGAAAATCTCCTTCAGTGCCAAATTTGTCATGGATGCTTTAAAGGCTTTGGAAGGAACCGATATAAAAATAAACTTCACTGGTGCGATGCGTCCATTTGTCATCCGTCCGCTACATGATGACTCGATGCTGCAATTGATTTTGCCAGTTAGAACTTATTAGGCGAAAATAATATTCTGGAATAATTAAAGGCTTGTTAAACAAGCCTTTAATTTTTTTTATATTTAAACAGGGGCCCGCATTCAGTTCTGCCGCGAATCCATGAAAATCCAAAAACTGGCGCTGGAAAAGCTATGCTTTGTCTTAATGGTTTTTTTTTAGTAAAATAAAGTATTAAAGACTACTTGAGCAGGAGTGAGACAGGAAATGGATTCCATAAAAATCAGCACGGAATATATAACACTTGGACAATTTTTGAAATTAGCCGATTTAATTCAGAGCGGCGGCATGGCAAAATGGTTTTTGAGCGAATACGAGGTTTTCATAAATGGTGAATTAGATGTGAGAAGAGGCAGGAAATTAAGATCAGGAGATAAAGTAGAGATTCCTGGATTTGGCACCTTCACGATAATAAGCTAAAACATAAGGGAAGAGCGGAATATGTATATTGAAAATATAAGTTTGAGAAATTACCGCAACTATACCGAATTGAATCTGGCTTTTGAGAATAAAGTCAATGTCATCCTTGGTGAAAATGCCCAAGGAAAGACAAATGTCATGGAATCCATATTCGTTTTAGCGATGGCAAAATCCCATCGGACTTCAAATGATAAAGAACTTATTCGCTGGGATGAAGAGTATGCTAAAATAGAAGGCAGAGTTAGAAAGAGAAATACCTCAATACCACTTGAGCTGACCATTTCAAAAAAAGGGAAAAAGGCGAAGTGCAACCATATTGAACAAAGAAAATTAAGTCAATATGTCGGAAATATGAACGTGGTCATGTTTGCGCCTGAGGATTTAAACCTTGTCAAGGGAAGTCCTATAGTCAGACGCCGTTTTATAGATATGGAAATTGGCCAGGTTTCTCCCGTATACCTTCATGATATGAGCCAATATCATAAAATACTTCAACAAAGAAATCATTACTTAAAGCTTTTGCAGACCCGGAAACAAACGGATACGACGATGCTGGATGTGTTAACGGATCAATTCATCCAGTATGCAGCGAAAATTGTCGAAAGAAGATACGAGTTTCTTTCCAAGCTCCAGCAGTGGGCCGAGCCGATCCATTCTGGGATCTCCAGAAATCTGGAAGTATTGAAAATCCAATATAAACCGTCGCTTGATGTATCAGAATCTATGGATTTGACGAAAATGATAGAAGTATACACAGAAAAATTTGATAAAATAAAAACAAGGGAAATTGAACGGGGTGTAACTTTGGTCGGTCCTCATCGAGACGACCTGGTTTTTTTTGTGAATGACCGCGATGTCCAGACATATGGCTCGCAAGGCCAGCAGCGTACAACCGCACTTTCCTTGAAGCTTGCCGAAATCGAGCTGATTCATGAGGAAATTGGCGAATATCCCATTTTATTATTGGATGATGTGTTATCGGAGCTTGACGATTTTCGCCAATCCCATTTGTTGAATACGATACAGGGGAAAGTGCAAACATTCGTGACGACGCCCTCCGTTGATGGAATCGATCATCAAACCTTAAGAGAAGCGTCCACCTTTTATGTTAGTCAAGGTAGTATAAAAAAGGTTAAATGATGAGGTGAATGTATGTATCTCCATATTGGTGAAGACATTCTAGTGAAAACCGACGATGTCATAGCCATTTTAGATAAGAAGCTGCTTCAGGCCTCCCCGATCATGAATGAGTTTTTGGAGAAAAAGTCTGATGTAACGTCCCATTTAACAAAAAACTCGGTCAAATCGATTGTAGTGACGGCTAAGCAGGTCTATTATTCACCGCTTGCTTCAGCCACTTTGAAAAAGCGTTCACTGCAGCCATCTTTATTGATCGATGAAATAGATGTTCTAGGAATATAAGCGACTAAATGATAATGCCAAAAGAAAAGTGTAGGTGATACGAATGACAATGGAACAAAAAGAAGTACAAGCTCAGGCATACGATGAGAATCAGATACAGGTTTTGGAAGGCTTAGAAGCAGTTCGTAAACGTCCGGGTATGTATATCGGCACTACCTCTGCAAAAGGACTTCACCATCTTGTTTGGGAAATTGTCGATAACAGTATTGATGAGGCACTAGCTGGTTTCTGTACCGAAATCAAAGTGACGATCGAAAAAGACAATAGCATAACCGTAGTCGATAATGGACGGGGGATACCAGTCGGGATCCATGAAAAAATGGGACGTCCGGCATTGGAAGTAATCATGACGGTCCTACATGCGGGCGGAAAGTTTGGCGGCGGGGGATATAAGGTCTCCGGCGGACTGCATGGTGTAGGTGCATCTGTCGTTAATGCCCTATCGACGGTATTGGAAGTGTATGTCCACCGTGAAGGAAAAATCCATTATCAGCAGTTCAACCGCGGAGTTCCTAAGGAAGATTTGAAAATCATCGGGGAAACCGATCATACCGGAACGACGACACACTTCATTCCTGATGGTGAAATCTTCACGGAAACCTTGGAATATGATTTCGATACGTTAGCCACGCGTATCCGTGAGCTTGCTTTCCTGAATAAAGGGCTGAAACTCATCATTGAGGATAAACGCGGAGAAGAAGAGAAAATCAGGGAATATCATTATGAGGGCGGCATTAAATCGTATGTCGAGCATTTAAACCGCTCGAAAGAGGTCCTGCATGAGGAACCGATTTTCATGGAAGGCGAGAAAGATGGGATTTCTGTCGAATTGGCTTTGCAATATAATGACAGCTATATCAGCAATGTCTTTTCTTTTGCCAATAATATTCACACCTATGAAGGCGGTACGCATGAATCAGGCTTCAAGACGGCCCTGACTAGGGTCATCAATGATTATGCACGGAAGAATGGTCTTTTAAAAGAAGCCGATTCCAATTTCTCCGGTGAAGATGTCCGGGAAGGTCTGACGGCAATCATTTCGATCAAGCATCCCGAGCCACAATTCGAAGGTCAAACGAAAACCAAACTTGGAAACTCGGAAGTAAGAACGGTGACGGATTCCATCCTTTCGGAGCGGCTTGAATCCTTCTTATATGAAAACCCGGCCGTGGCCCGGAAAATCGTCGATAAAGGGCAAATGGCAGCAAGAGCACGTATGGCAGCCAAGAAAGCCCGTGAATTGACCCGAAGGAAGAGTGCGCTGGAAGTATCCAATCTTCCTGGAAAATTGGCGGATTGTTCATCCAAGGATCCGGGCATCAGCGAATTATACATCGTTGAAGGAAACTCGGCGGGAGGCTCGGCCAAACAAGGGCGGGACCGTCATTTCCAAGCTATCTTGCCGCTAAGGGGTAAAATCCTGAACGTTGAAAAAGCGAGGTTGGATAGGATCCTTCATAACGAAGAAATAGGCACGATCATCACCGCACTGGGAACGGGTATTGGTGATGAATTCAATATTGAAAAAGCCAGATATCATAAAATCGTCATCATGACCGATGCCGATGTTGATGGAGCCCATATCAGAACGCTGATGTTGACATTCTTTTACAGATATATGCGCAAAATCATCGAATATGGTTATATATACATTGCACAGCCGCCACTTTTCAAAATCCAGCAAGGGAAAAAAGTGGATTATGCCTATAATGACCGTCAGCTTGAAGAAATCATGGCGAGTTTGCCAAGTACTCCAAAACCGAACCTGCAGCGTTATAAGGGGCTAGGGGAAATGAACCCAGAGCAGTTATGGGAAACGACCATGAACCCTGATACGAGAACTCTGCTTCAAGTCAGTTTGAAAGATGCTGCCGAGGCGGATGAAACATTCGAGATGCTTATGGGAGATAAGGTCGAGCCGCGACGTAACTTCATTGAGGAAAATGCAATTTATGTAAAAAATCTTGATGTATGATTTTTTTGACAGGATGCTTCTACATCCTGTTCTTTACATAGTGCACGAATAGATAAAATTAAATGAGAGTATAAGCTTTTTATAGGAGGTTGGCTCCATGTCAGAAAATGAAAGATCAGGTGTTAAAGAAATAAATATAAGTACCGAGATGCGGACATCTTTTTTGGATTATGCGATGAGCGTAATCGTTTCTCGGGCTTTGCCTGATGTAAGGGATGGTTTAAAACCGGTTCACCGAAGAATTCTCTATGCGATGAATGATCTTGGGATGACTTCGGATAAACCATTTAAAAAATCCGCCCGTATCGTTGGGGAAGTAATCGGTAAATATCACCCGCATGGTGATTCTGCCGTATATGAAACGATGGTACGGATGGCGCAGCCCTTTAACTATCGCTATATGCTTGTGGATGGTCACGGGAATTTCGGTTCAGTCGATGGCGACCAAGCCGCGGCAATGAGGTATACGGAAGCAAGGATGTCGAAAATCTCGATGGAGCTGCTTCGTGATTTAAATAAAGACACGGTCAATTTCCAGGATAACTATGATGGGTCTGAAAGAGAACCAGCCGTTATGCCAGCCCGTTTCCCTAATCTTTTGGTGAATGGTTCATCAGGTATAGCGGTAGGAATGGCAACCAATATTCCGCCGCATCAGTTAGGTGAGGTAATTGATGGCGTATTGGCCATAAGCAAAAATCCTGAAATTACGATACCGGAATTGATGGAATACATTCCAGGTCCGGACTTTCCGACAGCGGGGCTAATCTTAGGCAGAAGTGGAATTAGAAAAGCTTATGAAACTGGAAAAGGGTCAATCATTCAACGGGCGAAAGTCGAGATTGAAGAGAAACCTAATGGAAAACAAGTTATCATTGTTAAGGAAATCCCGTATCAAGTCAACAAAGCCAGATTGATCGAAAAGATTGCCGAACTTGCCAGAGACAAGAAAATCGAAGGCATTACTGATTTACGCGATGAATCGGATCGGAATGGCATGCGCATCGTCATGGAGCTGCGGAAGGATGTTAATGCAAATGTCCTTTTGAACAACCTGTATAAGCATACTGCCATGCAGACAACCTTCGGAATCAACCTGCTTGCCTTGGTTGACGGTCAGCCAAAAGTATTGAACTTGAAACAATGCCTGAAATATTACTTAGAGCACCAGCAAGTGGTCATCCGCCGCAGGACCGAATTTGAATTGCGTAAAGCGGAGGCCCGTGCCCATATTTTAGAAGGCTTGAGGATTGCGCTGGATAATCTGGATGCAGTCATATCATTAATCCGTAATTCACAAACCACTGATATTGCACGCGATGGGTTAATGACGCAGTTTTCACTTTCCGAAAAACAGGCTCAGGCTATTTTGGATATGCGCTTGCAGCGCCTGACTGGTTTGGAACGCGAAAAAATCGAAGATGAATATCAAGCATTAATGGCTATCATAGCAGAATATAAAGCGATTCTTGCTGATGAGGAAAAGGTTCTTGAAATCATTCGTGAAGAGCTTCTTGAAATTAAAGAGCGTTTTAATGATAAGCGCAGAACGGAAATCACGTTAGCAGGCTTTGAGAGCCTGGAAGATGAGGATTTGATCCCAGAGGAAAATATCATCGTGACGCTTACCCATAACGGTTATATTAAACGTCTGCCTGCAACGACATACCGCAGCCAAAAACGTGGCGGCCGCGGGATTCAGGGCATGGGAACGAATACAGATGATTTTGTCGGTCACTTGTTGACGACTTCCACTCATGACACGTTATTATTCTTCACGAACAAAGGTAAAGTGTACCGTTCAAAAGGATACGAAATACCTGAGTACGGCAGGACGGCAAAAGGCTTGCCGCTTATTAACCTACTGGAAGTCGACAAGGGTGAGTGGGTCAATGCCATCATACCGGTGAAGGAATTTGCTGATGATTGGTATTTATTCTTCACGACGCGGCACGGGGTATCGAAGCGTACTCCACTTTCATCTTTTGCGAATATCCGTAATAATGGTTTAATCGCTTTAGGTTTACGGGAAGATGATGAATTGATTTCTGTCCGCCTTACGAATGGAGATAAACAGATCATCATCGGAACGAAGTCCGGGATGATGATTCGTTTCCCAGAGACGGATGTACGGACGATGGGACGTACCGCAGCAGGGGTGAAAGGGATATCCTTAAGGTCCGATGATGAAGTGGTCGGTATGGAAATTCTTGAAGATGATGAA
Source organism: Peribacillus muralis (assembly GCF_001645685.2). Lineage (NCBI taxonomy): Bacteria > Bacillati > Bacillota > Bacilli > Caryophanales > Bacillaceae > Peribacillus > Peribacillus muralis. Next base: position 4,915,634 of record NZ_CP017080.1, read on the forward strand.
GAAGTCCTGATCGTAACGAAAAATGGATATGGGAAAAGGACATCTGCTGAAGAGTACCGTATCCAAAGCCGCGGCGGCAAAGGGATAAAAACATGTAATGTAACGGAGAAAAATGGCGAACTCATTGCCGTGAAAACCGTTACCGGTGAAGATGAGGACTTGATGCTGATTACAGCTGCAGGTGTCTTGATCCGGATGGAAGTCGAAGGCATTTCCAAAACGGGCCGTAACACTCAAGGGGTCAAACTGATTCGCCTTGAATCCGCGGACAATGAATATGTCTCGACGGTGGCCATCGTAGGAAGAGAAGAAGAAGAGGAAATAGATATTGAGCAAGATCCAACAGCCGATCAAGAAACTGTTTCGGAGCCTACTGTTGAGAGCGAGAATGAAGAAGCGGGAAAAGAGACCGAAGAATAAAGATTTTGTAAACGACCCAGCCGATAAAAATGCTGGGTCGTTTTTTTTATTTTGGGTAAATGGTCATGGATATTTTACTGGTATAATGGTTTGGTAGGTATATTTTCATAAAAAAAGATAGTAGTTACCATGTTTTTCAAGTAAAATGAGATTCATTACTACTACTATCGAGGTGAACCGTTTTGCTAGTAAAAACACGCTTTTTAACGGAAGGCTGTATTCTCTCCAAAGAAATTAGAGGGCTCGCCGACCGCCCCATCATGTATGAAAAAACAATATTGACGGCTGAGTCAATCGAGGCTTTGCAGGCGTTTTTAATTTCGGAGGTTAGCGTTGAAAAAACGTTGATTAATGGAAAAAAATTTTTACCGAAAGAAGTGATAGACCCGGAATTGGATGAATTGGAAGAGTCGTCCGATTTTACGGAATTGTATCTTAAGGCCGTTCAAACCTATAAGCGACTATTCAGGAACTGGCAAGCAGGCAGCAAGGTGGAGGTGGCCATGATCCGTTTAATCATCATCCCACTAGTGGATAAAGCACTGGAGGATCCATCCAACATTTTAATGCTGCACCATTACAGCAATAAAGAGGATTACACCTTTCACCATGCGATTTCCATCGGTTTAATAGGTAGCTATATTGCATCTAAAATGAAATACAGCAAGGCTGACGTCTACCAGGTGGCCATTGGCGGATGTCTTGCAGATTGTGGGATGTCAAAGCTCGCTCCACGGTTACTGAATAAGATGGAAGAATTAACTGCCGAGGATTACGAGGAGATTCACAAACATCCCATCTTCAGCTATAAAATGATAAAAGATAGCTCCATCATAAAGGACAGTGTAAAGATCGCGATACTTGAGCATCATGGAAGGCTCGATGGGACGGGTTATCCAAAAAGTCTGAATGCCAAGCCGATGAACTTATTTTCAAAGATCATTGCAGTGGCAGACGTCTTTCATGCGATGACCTCCGAAAGGACATATAGGAAGAAACAGTCGCCATTCAGAGTGTTGGAAATGATTTTACATGATGATTTCGGTAAGTTTGATATTGAAGTAGTGAAAACCTTGTTATCAAGCTTCTCCAGCTTTTCCATAGGAAGCAGGGTCAAGCTGAACAATGGCTTTATTGCAGAAATCATTTTCATTGATGCCAGTAACCAAACAAGGCCGATCGTCAAATTGAAAGATAGTGAAGAAATCATTAATTTAAGTCTGACCCGGGATTTATATATAGAAGAAATACTCTAATGGATAAGGGGCAGCCTACTCCTAAAAAGATAGGACTGTCCATCTTAATAGGGGATATACAAGGCTATCATTCAACAATTTCATTTATTTTAAAATAACCCTTGCTTTTACATTCAATACTAGATATACTTACTAAGTCGACAACGAAAGAAAAAAAGTTGTTGACAAATAATAATATAGTTGATATATTA
>NZ_CP017081.1 GCF_001645685.2 Peribacillus muralis
TCTTTGTTTCCATAAGATATTCAAAATCTTTTCTTCTAAGACAGACGGAATTCTCTTATTAAATTTAAAACCTATAACTTTTAATAAAGTTTTATCGTTAACTTCATTTAAAAAATCAGATTCTATATATTCATTATCTAATAACATTAAAGAAATTATTAATTCTAGTTCATAATCTACCAGCCTTGTTTTATCTAACTCTTTAATAACACTTATTATTTTATTCTTCTCATCAAAATTATTGTAAAATACTCTTTCAAATAAAGCATTTAAGAATGATCCTCTAGCCAGCCCTTCTAATAACTTAGTGTTCTCAACAAAATTTTCAAATGCATTATTATTTGAAAAATAAAAGCTAAAGTAATTTCTAAACAATGATCCTCTACCTATCTTTAAACTAAATAGAAATGTCTCGAGTTTTTTCTTTTCTTCCAATAATCTTTTATTATCATTAAAATGTGTAAAGTAAAAGCTTAAGTTGTCTTCATTAATTTCATCTATATTTGGTTTTACCATTTTAGTTAAAATTTTAGTCGCTCTTTTATTGGTAAAATCAGAATTTATTTCATGAGTTTTCGAAGCATTATCAACAAAATACTTATTATTATTGAAGTAATTCTCAAATGTATTTCGTGAATTTTTAACTTGTAATAGAAGATATTTATCCCAGTTAATTTCTAAGTCTAAAGAATCTAAATAGGATTTTATTTTTCCTAATACTATTTTTGCCATTTTCTCATCTTCCAGAATTAATATAATATCATCAACATATCTGTAATAAAAGTTGAAGTTTACTTCAATCAAATTTTCTATATATTCATCTAATTCTATTAGATAAACTTCTGCTAGATATCTCGCAAAGGCAGGGCCTTGAGGTACTCCTTTATCATCTAGTTTTTCTGCTTCACATAGATTCATTAAATAATCTATTAAATTATTATATTTATTCAACTGTTCTTCACTTAATAAACTTATTTTTTCTTCAATTATCTTTGATGGGCCATGAATTAGTTTCGTTCTTAATCTTCCCAAATTAATACTGGAATAAAAGTTTTTAATGTCAAGCTTTAAAACATAATGGTCTTCTAGTAAATCTTCATTTAGTCTTTCCATAATTCTATTTCTATAAATTAACCATTGCTGCATCCAAGGTTTAAAGATATTATAATTAGCAAAACTATTTTCAAATTTATATCCATACGAGTTATCCGAAAACTCAGTATAATAAAAGGAATTCAATGTTTTAATAAGGTATGTAGATATTATCTTTTCTTCTGCTGGAAGAGCATAAAGAGTCCTTATTTTTTCATCTTTTTCATATCGATTAAATTTATAGAAATCGTTTATTTTATATTTACCGTTTAGAGTGTTAGTAACCTTCTCTTTAAAATCTTTATGATTAATGTTGTCTAATTCTAAGTGTGTAAATAAAAATGGTATTTCATCGTTTTGCTTTGTATACTTTTTTTGAACCTTTCTAATCCTATCAATTTCAGGTTCTTTTACTTCAAAAGCATCATATGGCACCAACTCCGTATCTTTTAGATACCTAAGAGGAGAGTACTCTTTTAAGTTAACAATTCCTTGTTTTTTTACCACCACATCATTGTCACAATCACAATTATACTGTGGAAATTTAGTTCTTAAGAATACACAGGTTGGAGGATAGAGATTTAAATTTTCAAGTTTTTTCTTAGTAAGATCTGGCCTGAAGTTATCTATTTTAGAAAAAAACTCCCACAATAGTTCCTTTCCATAATTATCATTTTCTGAAGTTTTCAATCTATTTAATAATCCTACAAAAATTACTCTTTCATTTTCATTAAGGTTGTTTGGATAATTCTTTAGTAATTCCTTAACTATGTTACATTGGCTTAACTTATCCAAAATACTATCTAGATTTTCTCTTGTTTCCTTTAAGATTCCTCTTGTTGAAATAAAAGGATTTAATTGCTTGTTATCTTCTTCAATTAACTCTATATCTAATTTTGTTACTACATCATTAAACTTTTGTAATTCGTAATTTGACATTATACTTAATTGTGAATTAAGAAAACTCTCATCAAGATTACTTCTCCAATTATCCACGGAATTAGAAAAAGAATAAATATCTTCAATAAGATAAGAATAACATTGCGATTTAGTATGAAATGATAAAGGAAGTTTAACGCCAAATCCTACCCTGTTATTGTTGTTATTTCCGTTTTTAGGGAATACATCAACATTAATGTTGCTATTTTTACTTTCTTTAAACTCTTCTTCTATTCTCTGTATTAACTGGTAAGCATGTGACTTTTCAATAGACTCAGTAAAGACTATCCAAATGTGGATTCCTCTGTTACCTGAAAATTCCGTAATATATTTAATGTGTAGTGAATCTAAAAATCTGCTTACCTTTTTTACTTCATCAATTAGTAAGTCCATATATTTATCAGGATGTTTTGAATCATTCCTTTTTATAACCGCTTTATCAATGTCAAAATCTAGACATATCCACTTTAATTTAGTTTTTACTTGCTGATATGTAAGATAGCTTTTTTTATTTACTAACATATCGTGTATCCTTAGTGGATCCATAATATTATTTTTAGTATTATAATTGCCATCTTGTAATTGTTCTGCAAAATATTTTTTATTCATAACAAAAAGTTCATAAAGCTTATTAGCAAGGCTTTTATATAGTTTTTTCTTTGATATATCTGTGGTCTTTATTGCCATATTATTTGCTCCTCTCAATTATAAAAAAATATACACTTTATTAAAATCTAAAAGAAATCAACCTAGTTCAATTCTACTATTCATAGCAATATTATCCAACAAAAATTCCAAATATATTCATCTACAGTAAAAATATATTGACTGTTTTGTTTTTGGTAGTAATCGCTAGCAATTGTTGATATAAAATTACATTTTATTTAACTATAATGATTTTTAACTTCGCAGCTATACAGGATTAGAAATTTCTATGGCAGTATTTGGTCTATTAAATAAAAGACAAAACGAATATAACCAAGTATATTGTTGATACGTTGGATTATTACTTCCTAGTCAGTCTATCCGCGTATTGTAGGAATTAAGAAAAACCAATGTTTCCTTAATAACCTCTTTTACAAAACATAGGTTTGTTGGGAAGAAAATGCATATCTCGAATAAATAGGAGTAAAATAGTTTATAGAAGAAATTTAAATTATAAAATTCAAAAAAGGAGCATTTGCTATACGGCAGATGCTCCTTTTTTGAATTGTTTCTTCTATTATATAGAACTACTTTGAAAGTCTCTCTCATATTCCTTAACCAACTTGTAAAAAGTCGTCTTTTTAACGCCTAATACCGCCATGGATTTAACGGCTGTCACCTCTCCTGCTTTCCATAAATCATAGACTTCTTTAAACTCTTCCGTTAATTGAGTTTTCGGCCGGCCGAAAGGCACACCGTTTTGCAAAGCCACATCAATTCCTTCACGCTGCCGTTTTCTAATACGGTCCCGTTCCTCTTCGGCCATCCAAGAAAGGATTTGTAAAACAAGATCTGCGATGAATGTTCCTAAACTATCCTTAAATTGGGTAGTGTCCAACAAAGGCATATCCATCACCACGATATCTGCTTGAATATTTTTCGTGATGTCATTTCATTCCTGAAGAATCTCTTCTTTGTTTCGGCCAAATCGATCCAGCGAATGAATGTAAAGAATGTCCCCTTTTCGAATCATCCTTTTCAAAAGTTGATATTGTTCTCGTTCAAAAATTTTTCCCACTTTGTTTATCTAGGAAGATATCTCGTTCGTCCAATCCTTTTTCTTTCATGGCCTGCATTTGACGTCCCTCGTTTTGCTCTTTGCTGCTGTCCCGTATATACCCAAATTTACGAATATCCATCTTTAACTCCTCTTTCTATTTTTCTTTCTCTTATTCTACCAAAAACGTTCGTAAAAGTGTATGTAAAACAAAGAACGTTCGTAAAGTGTTTTTTAACTTTAACGAACGCTAAAATAAGAGAATTTTATAGAAAAAAGACCCGTTCGTAAAAGTGTACTTTTACGAACGGTAGCAAAAATTCTATACCGCCTATTTCGGAAATTTAATACGCTAAGAGATTCCAACCTAAAAAGTCGATTTCCTTGAACTGCACCCCAATTGTTAGATACAACTAACAATTGGAGGTGCAGGTTTTTATGGCGAAAATTTTCTTCTAAAAAAAATACAGGCAACGATTGATACTTTGGCAGGTCTTCCTTCTGATTTTTTCTCATCATAGAATGTTTAAGCTTTTCGTTCCTTAATCTTCTTATGCCGCATATTACGCCAAGATACAGAGAATGACGTAATAAGCTCGCACCTCTTCTAATTATACAATTATTGGTTGCAGTTATTACGCACATATTGGGCTAAATGAAGCCACTGAGACAACAAGAGATTTGTCAGATATTAGTGTAGGGAAAAAGCTTGTTTATACTCTGAAGCACTTTAAACGATTTTATTGGAAAAAGGGCAGGAAGCTCATGAGGACAAGTTCCATTGAAAAACTTCTTTCCATTTCACAACCTCCTTATTTTTTAAATACCTAACGAAAAAAAAAGAGTTTCCTTTGTGGGAAACTCTCAGTTTGTAGACAAAAGGGTTTCGGAATTTAAAAATTCTGAACCCCTTTTGAAATTCCCTTTGAAATTTTGACCAAAGGTTATGAGATTTGGGCTCTTCGAGCCACTATGTTAAGCCATTTTAGGACCTTGCCATGTCCAAGTGGCCATCTTCTTTAAATTAATGGCAGCGAAAGTAAGCATCGCTTGCATCGACAATTTTTTAAGTCCCCTTAAAGTAGTCCAACGCATACCATGCTTTTCTTTTGCATCTGCGAATACACGCTCAATCGTTTCTTTGCGTTTCGCATATATAGGTTTTACCTCTTGATGATGACGCAGATGATCTGCTTCTTCCACATATGCTTGCAGATATGCCGTGTCACTACTTTTTGATGGTCTTTGCTTTCAGTACACCGTGATAAAAATGAGCATGTTGCACAAATTTGTTTTGGCGATTTGTACTCGCGATAGCCCTCTTTATTTGTTGTTAAGTACTTTAAAGTTTCTCCCGAAGGGCAAAGGTAACAATCAAAGTGTTCATCGTAAACATAGTCATGTTTGCGAAAAAATCCTTCTTTTGTACGAGGACGTGTATAGGGTAAAGCAGGTGTGATTTCTTTGTTAAATAGGTAGCTTGTAATCGCTGGTGTTTTATAAGCTGCATCTGCGGCAACTGCTTCTGGTTTTCCAACTTTCTCAATCACTTGCTCAACAAGTGGCTCCAAAATATGACTGTCATGTGTATTACCAGGGGTTACAATCGTTCCCAATACAAAACCGTTGCGGTCTACGGCCGCATGGAATGAATAGGCAAACTGTTTTGTTCGTTCATCTTTCACATAGTAGCCACGCTCAGGATCAGTAGTACTTTCTTTAATTGCTTTGGTTTCTTCCTTATCAAATTTATCTGGTGGAAAAGGCTTCTTTCCATGGTTTTCACGATCTTGATTGATTTCATCTTGAAGACGTCCTTGATATGGTCGTGTTTCTTTGCGTACGATTTTCTTTTCAAATTTGCGCTTATTCGCATTGGCTTTCACATGTGTGGAATCGACGAATACGTGTTCAGCACTTATTAACTCTCTATCAGCAGCTGTCATTAAGATGCGATAGAAAATCTGTTCAAACAGGTATGTATCTTTAAAGCGTCGTTCATAATTTTTCCCGAACGTGGAGTAGGAGGTACTTATCATGGAAACCATAGCCTAAGAACCAACGGTAAGCCATATTGGTTTCAACTTCTTCAATCGTTTTACGCATAGAACGAATACCGAAGGTATATTGAATGAATGTCAGTTTAACTAAAATAACTGGATCAATACTTGGGCGTCCTACCTCTGAATACCTATCTATCACCAAATCATAAATGAAAGTGAAGTCAATGGAAGCCTCCATTTTACGAACCAAATGATTCGCCGGCACCAGTTGATTTAAAGTAATCATTTCAAGTTGATCTCGCTGAATAGAATTATGTTTCGAAAGCATCCTCATCACCTCAAGTTTTAATAGTTCTATTTTAAAACATAAAAGACTGTAGGCAAAAGGAGTTTCCATCAAAATTTTAAACATAGTTGATTGGAACGGAAGGTGCGAGACTCCTGCGGGAATAGCGAGTCTAAGGGAGACCTCACAGGCGCAATTGCGCCGAGGAGGCTCCTGGACCGCCCGCGGAAAGCGAGTGCCTGAAGTGAAAATCAACGTCCAAATTTGTACAGGCCAAAAAAAATGTAGACAAACTCGATTTTCATCGAGTTTGTCTACAGTCTGAAACAAGGACTGTATAAATAACAGTCCTTGTTTTTAATTTATCTTATTTAGAATTTAAAAATGGGTAATCTGTGTAGCCTTTGCTATCTCCACCGTAAAATGTTGTTCGATCTGGTTCATTTAATTGTGCACCAGTTTTTAATCGTTCAACAAAATCTGGATTACCTAAGGCCCATGCTCCTACAGGAGCGACTTCTGCAAGGTTTGCCTCGATGTCTGTATCAATATTTTCAAGTGGACGGCCAGAACGATTTACTAGTAAAGTATTTTGCCAAACATCCCGAATTTCTTTTAAGAAATTATCATTTCCTAGATGCATTACATGCAAATAAGAGAGATTTAATTTTGCTAATTCAGGAATTAAATAACGATATACATCTAAACCATTTTCTCCTTCATTTATATCTACAAAGTCTAAGTTACCAGGAGAAATTCGGAATCCGGTTCGATCTGCACCAATTTCTTCTGCAACTGCGGCTGTAACTTCAATGGCAAAGCGAGCACGATTTTTAGATGATCCACCATACTTATCTGTACGTGTATTAGCATTCTCTGCAATAAATTGATGAAGTAGATATCCGTTTGCACCATGAATTTCAACTCCATCTGCTCCTGCTTCGATTGCAGCAGCTGCAGCCTTGCGGAAATCATCCACTGTAGCATGAATGTCTTCTACAGATAATTCACGAGGTACAGGTACATCTTGCATCCCCTTTTGTGTAAACATTTGCACACCTGGAGAAATAGCAGAAGGTGCAACTGGTTGACGATGGTGAGGGGTATTGTCAGGGTGTGACATACGGCCAGCATGCATTAATTGGATGTATAAATAACCTCCTGCATCATGTACTGCATCTGTAACCTCTTTCCAACCTTCAATATGTTCTTTGGTATAAATACCTGGTGTCCTTAAATATCCTTGTCCATCATCAGAAGGCTGAGTTCCTTCAGTAATAATCAATCCCAGTGAAGCACGTTGTGAATAATAAAGTGCAGCTAACTTTCCTGGTGTTCCATCTACATTTGCACGGCTACGAGTCATCGGTGCCATCGCTAATCGATGAGGTAAGTTCATTTTTCCTACTTTTGTTTCTGTCCATAATTTCTTCATATTAATCATCTTTCCCTTAATTCATTTTATTTTTATTCGAACGTTATTCTTATCTTAATGGATAAAATAACGTTTTATTTTGCACTTAACATTGATCTATAACTTTCCCGGAAGGTCTTATCGTCGCTAATCAAAGGAAGTTCGAGATTATTGGGGTACTGATATTGTTAGCTCACAGGAAGTGCTTCTATATCGGGGTTTAATGCATAAGCCACGTAATCTCTTGCCCTTTTTTTAGGTTTTCGTTAGATATTTTTCAGTTCCACTGGATAACCCTCATAAACACGGTGAACGGTAACATCAGTAAGGTAAAAAAATCCCTCCTTGTTGGACTATCATGCATTTTTGCTATTACTTCCTCGTTTTTAAAAGTGAGTATTAACCTAACATCACCAAATATTCACTCACATTATTACCTCGCGCTAATGTTACCAAGGAATTTGTATTTCATCTCTAAAGAACCCACCAGAAGGTCCTTCTGGTCCTATCGTCGCTAACCAAAGGATAGACTCAGCAGCATGCTTAGGTGTTCTTGGAGCCGATGGTCCACCCATATCTGAGCTTACCCATCCCGGATCGACCGCGTTTATTTTAATATCACCCTTGATTTCCGCAGCTACCAACCGAGTCAATCCATTTAGGGCAAGTTTAGATAACTTATAAGCGCCTACTCCTTGATGTGCCATTTCGCTCATCGCCCCATATTCTGAGGAAAGATTGATAATTCTCCCAAAGTCTTGCTTTTCCATGAGTGGAATAAAAGAATGAATTACATGATAAGCCCCAAAGAAATTAGTTGCCATCGTTTTTTCTAGAATGGAAGGATTCATATTCAGTAACTTTTCATTTTCATCCAAATAAACGCCAGCATTATTAATCAATACGTCTAATCTTCCATACCGCTCATTTACTGTGATTGCAGCTTGACGGATACTCTCTTGATTCGTGACATCCATTACCACAAACGAAACGTCAAGATTTGATTCCCAAATTTCCCGCGCAGCTTCATGACCCATTTCTGGATTCCGACCTGCCAAAATGACCCTAAAACCATTCAAAGCCAATTGCTTGACCAGCTCATATCCAATTCCTCGATTCGCGCCGGTTACAAGTGCAGTTTGTTTATCGTGTGACATTTTACTCCTCCATTTTCCGCCTAATAACCTTGTCTACTAGGCTAGGTTAGATTTTTCGGTATTAATTAAGTAAGGTGACAACCTGGAAATTTAATCAAAGAAAATTGGGCAAGAATGAATAATGATTAGAAAGCTGTTTATATTGTTGATTGTTTTAAAGTACCTTGCATGTAGTTTCTTAGTAAAATAAATACTACACTCAATATTAACGATGATAACCCCACTAAGATGACGTAACGTGTACCTATTTCCGATATGAAGAATCCGCCTACAGCTGTACCAATTGTTGTTCCTAAATTAACAGACGATAAAAACAAGCCGTTAGCGAAATCCGGAGCTCCTGGAGCTGCAGACGTAATCCAATATTGGTTAATATTAGTTCCTACTCCTGCTAATACTCCCCAAACTAAAGTGATAATAGCCATAGGTAAAGTAAATTGTCCAAATAAGAATAATAGGATGTAAACGGCTCCCAATACAAAAGGAAAAGATATTACAAGTTTGATAGGATCTTTAATAAGTAACTTCCCTGCCACAATATTTCCAATAATACTTGCCCCCCCCGAATATGACTAACATTAAACTAATTGATTTCCCAGAGATATTCGTAACGGTTTTAAGATACTCAGCAAGAAAACTATACACCCCAAATACAGCTGAATTTAGTAAAATGACAGCAACAATGGAAAGCCATATAATTGGTTCTTTTAGTACCGACAATTGATCTCCGTAAGAAAGTCTTTCTTTAATAGGCATAGAAGGGAAAAATACTAATGTAGCAAAAAATACTATAGCATTAACGATGAGAAAAAATACCATTGATATTTGAAACGATACTGTACTGGCAAGAAAACTTGCGATTGGTACACCAAGTACCATCCCAGCAGATACTCCAATAAAAACTTTTGAAATAGCTTTTGGAGCTTCTTCCTTGCTAACTGAGTTAGCAGCCATTGTAAAAGCTGCTGAAAAGTAGATTGGATGAAATATTGCTGGAATCACACGTGCTATTATTGCAATGGCAAAGTTAGTTGTAAATATAGAGACAATGTTAGCTAGAACGAAAACACCAAGTACAAATAACATTACCTTCTTACGATTTATGCCCGAAAATAATAACGGCATAGTTGGACCAGATATTGTGACAGTGAGTGCGAAGAGACTCACCAGCAACCCAGCCTTAGATACACTGATATGAAAGTGATCAGCAATATAGGGCAATATCCCTATAACTCCCATTTCAGTATTTATGATGCCGAAAGCCCCTAGAGTCAATGTGAATATAAGTAAATTGTTTCTTTTAGACATAAAAATTAATTTCCTTCTTTCCTTCCTTCTTTCTTTCTTTCTTTCTTGAAAGTGTCATTATCTAGTTGCGTAAAGGTGAGTTTATTAAGGATCTATCTTATCTTTTTCAATTAGTCAACTTTTCAATTGAAACTGTAAAATCACTATCAATATTTTCGAAGGTTTTTTTTCCTGATTCAATCTGACCTAATATAATAAGATCACTTGTGGCATCTTCAAGACCTTTATAAAAAATATCCAAATTTCCCCAAGGTGAAAAATACGCAAAGTCTCCTTTTTTGGGTTGGTTTTGGGATTGTACATTATCTGCTGATAACTTTTTTTGTAAAATACTTATTTTCTCTTTACCTAAGTAATCTTCAAATGTTACGGTTAACGGCAATTGAGATAAAAAATCCCTACTTGCTGGATTATCGTACATCCTAACAAGTACTTCTTCCTTATTAAACGATAATTTTATTCTTATTTCTGAAATACTGTCTTCTGTTGGTTCTTCTTGTGTACGGTTTGATTTATCACTTACATTTTGACCTCTGTCAGTTTCAGATAAATTATTGTCATTACTGCTGCAAGCAGCGAGGGCATAGCTCATAACTAAAATACCCAGACATAACAGTTTTTTCATCTTGTTAGCCTCCTACTATTTGTGCATTTTAAATACAGAATGGAGAATTGCTGATGGCTATTATACATTTGTGAAATTAATTGTCTGAAATGATAGGGGATGTGTTCATTGTGGATGATACTCTTTATATCATTAGCGATAATACAAAAGGTGAAAGGTGTTTCATACTGCACGCATATTATAATGAACAGTTGCCATCTTCAAGTACAAATAAGTGTGCCATCGAGCAGGCTAACTAATTTTTGTATAAACACTTCCCCTTTATAGTGTATAAGACAGTCAATGTCTGCTTAATCCACTATAAACTTTTGAGAGGATGTGTTTATACATAAGATCGTTTACCCTATTTGCTGTAGAATTGACGCTCACAAAAGGTTTGTTGTTGATACGTTCAGTATTACGAACTAATCGTTACTTCGATATCACCTGGATAATTCTCTAGTAACTCCACACCTTTTAAAATTTCCCCCATTTTTACGAGTCCATTAAGCGGTTCTTGATTTCCTTTATAATAAATAACAAAAGCTTTTCCCGGTTTCCAATAGGAAATATCTCCTTTGCTATAATGTGAGATATTTGTTTCTTCCACCGTTAAACCACTTATTTCTACATAATTTTCTCGATTATATAAGTCATGCATAGTAATCGTCATAGGTAGCTGTTCAATAAGATCTCTAGTCGTCGCATTGTGTTCTATTGTCGCCTTCAATTGTTCATTCCCAAATGTAATTACTAATTGTTTGTTTTTCATGTATAAGGAATCCTCCTCATTGGATTGAAACATGCTCCCATATTCTACTTGATGTCCATTTTCCTCTACATCTGAATGTTGCACCTTAGAAGTATTTAGAACAATAAACAACATCTATTCCAGTCCTCTATCAAGGTTAAACAGGCTGTGTAGTTGGGCGAACGATCATATCACTTATTACCATACGATCAGGTGTGTCAATCGCAAATACCACAGCAGATGCAATATCTTCTGGAACTAAGCCCCATTCTTTTTGTGCTTCGTGGAGAGTTTCTGATACCTTCTTGTCATTAATGGTTTTGTATAACTCGGTTGCAACTGCCCCTGGCGAAATAATAGTAGATTTAATGTTATTTTCGCGTTGTTCTTGTCGTAAACCTTCCATAATCGCACGTACAGCAAATTTTGTTCCACAATACACAGCGGAATCAGGGTAGACAACATGTCCTGCTACAGAATCAGTTGCAATAATATGTCCTGACTTTTGCTCAGCCATAATAGGTACTACAGCAGCAATACCATTTAAAACACCCATTATATTGATATCAAGCATATTCTTCCATTCGTCACGACGTCCCTCCACAATTGGAGCAGTTGGCATAATTCCGGCATTGTTATAAAGAACGTCAATTCTGCCGTAGTTTTCCATAGCACACTTCACAACCTTGTTGACATCTTCATAGTTGGTTACATCTGCTTGCTGAATAAGAATATCTTCTTCTGGGAATTCTTCTTTAATTCTCTCTAATCTATCCATACGGCGTGCAGCTATGATTAATTTTGCCCCTTTTCCTGCAAGTAATTTAGCTGTTGCTTCACCAATCCCACTGGATGCACCCATAATAATAATCACTTTATCTTTAATTGCCATGTATAATTCCTCCTTTGATTAACTTGTATATAGTTAAAACGTTATAAAAGATGTGCTGTTTTACTAAAGTTATACCGTTAATAAAAAAACCATCTGTGTTTTACAAACAAAAAAACCTTTTTGTTCAATTTCTTTTAACAAAGCTACAATAACATAATAAAATGATTGGTTCCCGATATCAAATACCTATATCAAATAACTTGATATACCTCTTGGTTATATGACGTTTTTTATTAAAATCCGATTTTTGCGATATTTTAATGCGGTAGCGAATCAATAGATTATTTCGGCTGTTTCACAATATTTACATTGATCACAGCAGTCTTTACGAGGCAATTAAGTTTAGAGACATTTTAAATACGAAAAGGTCAATTTCCAGTCCCCAATCCTTCTTTCTGAATCAAAAAGTCAGACACATAATTGGCATTTTTAGAACGGAATTCACTTAGAAATATGAGCCAATACTTTACCTTGTTTTAGTACCGGTTAAAAATTGCTTTTGCATATCTTTCATTAAATGAAACAACTAAGTGGCTTTTCCAAACACCGTAATCTCTATTGAACAGATGCCTGAAAGCCCAATTCAAAACATTCATTTGATATACATCCATTTAAAAACCTATATCAGTTTTTTTGAACCGCTTTTTGTTCCTGCCTCTGTATAAATATCAAAGCATAATGTGTCCCAGCAATATAGATCCCCATGATCGATAAATGGTCAATTAAAAACCTTATTGTAGAATCATCATTGAACCAACCAAATGGGTTGTAAATGAATAGCTTAGTTCCCATTTCTCCCTCGAAAGAGGATTGTACACCATAGGTAACAATTAATACCGTCAAAATACGCAAAACAATAGTACGAATATGGCTAGTACCGTTGATTCCCGTCATCCTTTGTAATGAATTCATAATCATTCCCCATGATAATCCTATGTGTACTGCCATGATGATAAATCCCCAATAGGCTGTCTGAACATGTATTTGCCGGAAGATCATGTCATTATTAATCGGTATAAAGGGAAATATATCACTGGATATTAGTATTCCACATATCATCATCAATATCATTGCTACTAGAAAAAGCAGATTGAGTCCGATTTGCAGAATACGACGAAAATTATGCTTTCCCTTAAAAATCGCTTTATACCAACGTCGATTTAAAAAATTATGGAAGATAAATAATACAAGCACCACAACTCCTACGACTTCATGGATCCTATTTCCGGTAATATAGTAAGCCATTGCTATTAACATTAGAACTGTCATAACAAGGTCATTAATTAGCCTAAATAACATCTTTCGATTCAAAGTATTCTCCTCTTTCTATTTTATCCTTGATTAACTTTCATATTGCTGTAAATACATCTTCAAGAGAACGTCCTGAATTTTTTTCACTTTTTCCTCATCATCCATTACATTACTTTCTTCTTTATTTACCTCCTTAGAATCATTCACATAAGCAGATATTTCACTAACCTTCCAATGCTCTGTAGGGATAGCTGCAAGTGGGGTGTCTGAACTGCTTTTTTTTGATTGTGAACTCTCTCTCAAATCAAATTCCTTCATCAGATCCATCGAATTCATATAGTCATCTCTTTCCTGATTTGCGTGGCAGGAAAAGCAACGGCCAATATTGTCTTTTGCAACTTCTCTGTTCGGTGTGAAATGCTGGTATTCCCATTCACCATTACGCTCTTCAGGCGAGTACTGGGAACCCCAGCCGGTACGCTTTTCCATCACTAAATAATGCTCAATCTCTCCATCTCGAAATCCTTCGAGAGTGATAACGGTGCCGCTCGGAAGCTCATCTCCGTTCTTCACAGCTTCAATTGCTTCCCTACTATTCACATAAATGTTTTCATGAATATCCCCTCGATCGTAAGTGGCAAACACTATTCCCTTTTTAAGGTCTTCAAGGAATTTTACAAGATTAGCACCGGATCCAATCTCAGCGTATTCCCCAGACTTAGCCCCAGAGGAACTCTCTTCTTGCTGAGAGTTGTTCTTTATATCAATATTATTGTTATTGCAAGCAGTAAGGGAGAAGAACGCTAGCAACAATAACAATGCAAATGAATGAATTAATCGTTTTTTCATCCCGTTTTCCGCCTCCCTAGTTTCGTTTTTTTGTCTCGTAAATTCATGTAACTTGGCTTCTACCTGATTAATAATCTAAGTTGAATATCTTTGTCTCTAGATGGTAAGGTAATTACTTTCATACTGACTTCTTCTCTATTCGGCTAACCAAGCTTAAAAAACTCTGAAAAGCAGTTGCAGATTTAATTAATAAAGTTGTAGTTATCATTGGAGCAACCAATGGAATTGGTAAAGCAAAACTACTAAGGAATTGGCACTAGAAGGAGCCAATTTAGTCATTGAAGCTCATGGTAATTATTACAACACCCTTCAAATCTATATTGTGCTGAAATTTTATATGTCGCAAAGGTGCTTGAAACCTCTTGTTGATTCATTTCCAAAATCTTAATTTTTTTGAAAAAAATGCGAATCCCGACAAGATATGCGGGATTCACACAGTGGTTTCACTCAAAATACCATTAGCACGCAAAGCTCTGATCTTCCAACACAAACCTTATTTTTTCTTCAGGTTTTCTTTGAAGAAGGACTCAAGCTTGTCAAAAGGGATTAAATTCACCCGGTCGTACAGATCCACATGACCTGCGCCTGGAACAATGTAGAGTTCCTTCGGTTCGCCAGCTAGCTTATACGCTTCTTCACTGAACTCTCTAGAATGAGCGTTTTCCCCCGCAATAAAAAGCATCGGACGAGGAGAAATCGTCTCTATGTCTTCGAATGGGTAAAAATTCATAAATTTAACGTTGCTAGTAAGCGTTGGACGCGTTGTAAGTTGTGAAGACTGACCTTTAGGGGTGTATTCACCTCTTGAAGTGCGGTAGAAGTCATAAAACTCACGCTCTATGGCCGTAGAGCTTTCATTTAAATCAAGAACTGTCCCGCCGGTGTATTTGGTTTTACCACCTGTAAACTCCACATAGCGTTGCTCCGCTGCCTCTTCGAGAATTTTCTTTCTCTGCTCGAGAGTCTGCGAGTGTTTAAGCCCGTTACGGTTGACGCTCCCCATGTCGTACATACTGACTGTCGCAATGGCTTTCATACGAGGATCAACCTTGGCTGCGCTGATTGCAAAGCTCCCGCTACCACAAACCCCGAGAACACCAATCCTATCCCTGTCAACAATCTTCTGAGTGCCAAGAAAATCTACCGCAGCACTGAAATCTTCAGCATAGATATCTGGCGAAACAGCGTTGCGAGGCTGCCCCTCACTCTTTCCCCAGAAAGACAAATCCAACGACAAAGTAACGAATCCCTTTTCAGCCATTTTTTGTGCATACAGATTCGCACTTTGTTCTTTTACTGCGCCCATAGGATGTCCGACAATGATTGCAGGGTTTTGGGTATTCTTCTTCAAACCTTTGGGGATAAAAAGATTTCCTTCAACTTTCATCTTATATTGATTTTTAAACGAAACCTCCTGCATATTTACCTTTTTGCTCTTGTAAAAATTATCTGCTCCATTGGACATGTCAGGCGTGTATGCAATAGTCTTACTCTTAGATGCAAAGCCAACCCCAGTCTTGGAGGCAACGATGGTTGCGGATACAACCAAGCATATTGCAACCACTGTAAGTACACGCGTGATAATAGATTTTTTTTTCATTTAATATAACACCCTTTCATTTTCGGATATTTAAAGATTTTTCTTCTATGGTACGAGCTAACATCAACCCCTTTCCTTTGATATTTATTCTAGCTTGTTTTTTACATACACCCTATTACTTATATCTTATATCACAATATGCTTAATGAGCATATCTTAAACGTTTATCTAAAACATTATAAAGGATGCGTGATAGATGGAATTTAAAGTATTGTGATATTTTCTTACTCCTGCAAGAGAAGGAAGCATTACAGGTGCTGCTATTTTTTTGCACGTGACACAGCCAACCTTGTCAAAACCATTAAAAGATCTTGAACAAGAGTTAGGAAAAAAACTAATTATTCGCAGTAGTCACAGGATCATGCTCACAGGTAAAGGAATGCTCCTGCGATATGGTTGATAAATTAGGTGTAGAATTTAGTTCTATGAAAGGAAAAATAAGTGGTGACGTTTATCTAGGTGGGGGAAAGGGACGCCATAATTATATGGTTCGCTAATCTGTTGACGACAGGCTATTAAACAGACATTGCCTAAAAATAATTTGCGGATTGGTTTGATGAAGGTTTTGATGAATTAAACGGCGTAACTACATACAATCTTACATATAATGCTGCAATGCTTGTTGAAGAGGGGATTGATTAGGCAATAACCCTTGATAAAATTGTGAAATAATCTAGTTTTAGTAATCTTTGTTTTAGTCCCCTAGAGCCAAGACTTGAATCTAGCTAAACTATTGTTTGAAAAGCATCAGGTTTTCCCCGTTGCTGCTGAATTGTTTTTAAAAGTTTCAGGGGAAATTTTAAAAATTTAATTCACTTATATAGGATTTTTATAACATATACCTCTTAAATAAACACTTTTGTTGCTTTGAAATAAAATTTATTCCCTCTCTCAATCCAGCCTTTAACGATAAATAAAAAGAATCCATTTTGATAAAAGATTAATCAAAATGGATTTAGATTTAAAATCGTTTTTTTAAAATAGATTGATTATTTTCTACCTACAATGATCACTCTCTATTAGTTGATTTGTTTTAGGTTTATACCTATAATTTCTAAGTAAAATACATATAAAACCTAACACTAATGAAAGAACACCTACGAATAAAATATACTCTGTACCAATTTGTGCGATAATGATTCCGGCTACAGCAGCACCTATGGTTGTACCTAAGTTAACGGAAGTTAAGAATAACCCATTCGCGAAATCTGGAGCTTTGGGAGCAGAAGACATAATCCAATATTGATTAATGTTTGCACCAATACCTCCAAGTATCCCCCATACTAAAATAATAATAGCTGTAGGTACAGTAAGCTCTCCCACAAAGAAAAAGATCATATAAACAGCAGATAACACAATAGGAAAGATTGTGACTGAACGAATTGGATATTCCGTAAGTAGTTTGCCTGCGATAATATTCCCAATAATATTAGCTAAGCCGTAGACAAGTAACATGGCACTGATTATATTTAATGACATATCCGTTACAACATCTAAATATTCAGCAAGGTAGCTATATACTCCGAAAATGGCTGCGTTTAAGAAAAGAACTGCCAAAATAGAGAGCCAAGTGATTCCATGCGTTAAAATCTTTAGCTGAGAACCATAAGAAAGTCTTTCCTGCACAGGCATGGAAGGTACAAATAGCAAAGTCGCAATAAACGTAAAAATGTTTACGACAGCGAAAAAGGACATTGCTATTTCAAGTGAAACCGTATTGGCCATAAAGCTTACCACAGGAACACCTAGAACCATACCTGCGGAAACTCCTATAAAAACTTTAGAGATGGCTTTTGGTGCTTCCCTTTCACTAACAGAGGCAGCAGCTACTGATAAAGCAATAGAGACATATACAGGGTGGAAGAAGGCAGGAATGACTCGAGCTAGTAAAGCTACTGTAAAATTGTTTGTAAAAATGGAAATAACATTACCAACAATGAAAATAGCAAGTACCAGTAACATGACTTTTTTTCGATTTATACCTGAAAATATTAATGGTAGAGTTGGACCAGAAATGGCAATTGCTAGCGCAAAAAGACTCACCATTAAACCAGCTTTAGAGACACTGACATTAAAATAATCCGCTAAGGCAGGGAGTATACCAATTACGCCCATTTCGG
Organism: Peribacillus muralis; assembly: GCF_001645685.2. Lineage (NCBI taxonomy): Bacteria > Bacillati > Bacillota > Bacilli > Caryophanales > Bacillaceae > Peribacillus > Peribacillus muralis. Next base: position 17,969 of record NZ_CP017081.1, read on the forward strand.
TATTGATAATCCCAAATACACCAATTGCTAAAATAAATATAAGTAAACTTTTAGAATTCTTCATAAAATAGTGTTCCACTTCCTTTAACCATTCATTTTGACGATTATTCTAATTTTGCTCCATTTGTAGCGATGACATCCTTATACCAATAAAAAGATTTTTTCTTTATACGATCAAGAGAACCTTTCCCATAATCATCTAAATCAACATAAATAAAACCATAACGTTTGCTCATTTCACCTGTAGAAGCTGCTACTAAGTCAATACATCCCCAAGGAGTATACCCCATTAAATCAACTCCATCTTCCATAGCATCGTGCATGGAGATAATATGTTTTTTTAAATAATCAATTCGATAATAATCGTTAATTTCACCATTATCATCTATTTCATCTTTTGCACCGAGCCCATTTTCAACGATAAATAAGGGAACTTGATAGCGATCCCAGAGATCATTCATTGAGATCCTCAACCCTAAAGGATCAACTTGCCATCCCCACTCACTGGATTCTAAGAATGGATTTTTAACTCCTTGCATAAGATTTCCTGAAGCTGGATCGCTCTTTTCAGAATTGGTCACATTAATTGCCATACTCATGTAATAACTGAATCCGATATAATCCACCGTATTGTTTTTTAGAATCTCTAAATCTCCATCTTTAATTTCTGGAACTTTTGCATTGTACTCTTTTAGTAATTGATTGAAATAGCTTGGGTAATATCCACGAACTTGAACATCACTCGTAAAATAATTAAAAGCTCGTTGCTTTAATTGGGAAGCAAACTGATTTACAGGATTCGAATCAAAAGCATATAACGGTGCATAAATCTGCATACACCCTACTTGGATATCTCCTCTTAGCTCATGAGCAATTTTTACTACTAAAGCACTCGCAACAAATTGATTATGCCAAGCTTGAAAACGATTTGTATAGTCTTGAGCTCCTGAGGATACAACCAGCCCTTGAGATAGAGCCGGAAATTCCATTGCAGAATTGATTTCGTTAAAAGTCATCCAATACCTCACTTTATTGGCAAATCGGTTTAAGACAACTCTTGAAAAATTTTTAAAAAAACCAATCAGCTTTCTGTTTTTCCAGCCACTATAAACTTTTGCCAAATGAACTGGCATTTCATAGTGAGATATTGTTAACACAGGCTCAATACCGTATTTTAAACATTCATCAATCAATTGTTCATAGAAAGAAAGTCCAGTCTCGTTAGGTTCTACTTCATCACCCTTTGGGAAAATTCGGCTCCAAGCAATTGAAAATCTGTAGGCTTTAAATCCCATTTCTGCAAATAAAGCAATATCTTCTTTAAATCGATGATAATGGTCAATACCAAGATGGTTTGGATAATTGTATTTGTTTTGATCTATCTCCCAATCAAAGTCTGGTGAAGCAATGATTGAAAATCTATCCTTACCTCTAGGCATTGTATCAGCCACAGATATTCCTTTACCATCAGCATCAAACGCACCTTCACACTGATTAGCTGCTGTTGCTCCTCCCCATAAGAATCCTGCAGGAAAGACTGTTTTTTTAAAGTCACTCATTTAATAATTCCTCCTTCATTCTTTTAATGTAGAGTAGGTCATTTTCTTTAAATTACCAGAAATAAAAATAGCTATTAAACTGTAGGATTCAAATTGTTCTATTTTCCCACATTTTAAGGAAATCAATTTAGTATAAGTGACAATATCAAGGAATATAAAAGTTTGATATTGTAACATCACTATGCATAATCACAACTAATTAGCGACTAATCTTAATAATTCTTCTTTTGCTTGAACGGTATCGGATTTCAAATCAATAAACTCAATATAATTATCTGTATTGGTTATGATAATCGGTGTAACTACCTCATAGCCGGCTTCTTTAATTTTCTTGACATCAAAATCAATTAAATGTTGCCCTTGAGTCACTCGGTCTCCTTGCTTAATCGCAGAAGAGAAATGTTCTCCTTGTAACGAAACCGTATTAATTCCAATATGAATTAATACTTCTGCGCCTTCATCCGATTGAATACCAATTGCGTGATAGGTTGGGAACACCATCGTCACAACACCATTCACAGGAGAGGTAACTCGTCCTTCTGTCGGCTCTATCGCAACACCTCTTCCCATCGCATTGGAAGAAAATACAGAGTCATTGACTTCATTTAATGGTTTAACTAAACCGGATAATGGACTCAAAATCGTTTCATTTTTTTCAGAAGATGGTTCTGACTCTAATTTCTTTTCGTCCATTGCTATTGTTTTCTTATCTTCAAAACCTAGTACAAGCGTTAATCCGGCTGAAACTGCAAATGCTACAAACATGGCAATAACATAAGAAATTAATGGAGAATATATAGGAACACTCAATATTGAAGGAAAGGCATATACTGTGGCTACAGCTCCAAGTAAACCACTGACACCTCCACCAATTACCCCACCTATCGCTATATAAATAAGCCCGCGTTTATACCGAAGTGCTAAACCGTAAAGGATTGGTTCCGTAATTCCTGAAAGTAGTCCAGGCATCAATGTTGAGCCTGCAAGTGCTTTTAATTTTTTATCTTCCGTTTTTAAGAACACCCCGAATGCTAAACCGATTTGTGCAAAGACAGCCGCAGACACTAATGCAAGAATCGGATCTCCTCCACTTGCTAAATTTTCAAGAATAAAAGGTGTAAACCCAGTGTGTATTCCAAACAAAGTAAGGAAGGTCCAACCTCCACCCAAGATAGCACCAGTTAATACTCCAGTTTCTGCATATAAGAAATTAATAAATGTTCCAATCGAATTTGCTATATATATACCAACAGGACCAAATGCTATCATTGTTAATGGCACGATAATAATTAAAGCCAACATAGGAAGCATAAACATTTGTAAATCTTTATGAATGATTTTTTTTAGACATCTATTTAATAAAGCATAAATAGTGATTGCGATAAAAGCTGGAAATACAGATGAAGCATAGTTCACTAAAACAACAGGGATGCCAAGGAAATCTGTTATATCCCCACGAACTTGTAACAATCCTATGAAATTAGGCTCTAATAATGTTGCTCCTATCATCCCACCTACATAAGGATTTGCACCAAGCTTTGTAGAAATTGTGATACCTAGAAAAATGGGGAGGAAATAAAAAATCGCATTCCCGGCAGCTAATAAAATAGTGTAAGTTCCACTGTCAGTTGATAGGATATCGGTCATTGTTAAAAGAGCTAATAATGCTCTCAGCATACCTGCCCCAGCTAGCGCACCAAGTAAAGGCGAGAAACTTCCTGAGATAACTTCAAAAACCTTTTCAATAATATTTACTTTTTGCTTTGATGGTGTTGTATTATTTTTATCTCCATCGATATTTACAGCGGATTGTATTTCTTTAAAAACTTCAGATACATGGCTTCCAATTACTACTTGAAATTGGCCGCTATTTACAACAACACTCAACACACCATCTAAATTTTCTAGTTTTTCTTTATCCGCTTTCTTATTATCATGAAGGTTAAATCGTAATCGCGTTGCACAATGCACGACATTTTTAATATTTTCTTCTCCACCCACGAAGTAATTGATTTCTCCTGCTAGCTTTTTATAGTTCAATTTTTTCACTTCCTTTTATCAATTAGGGGTACAGTACAATAAAATGGAATTTAAACTGTTAAATTATAAGATTTTAAAAATTGTCTCTACCTGTTTATAGGAATTTTTTCATAGCAGTTGTGTTGTAGGAAAAACCATTATTTACATTATTGAACTATCCATCAGTCAACTTTTTGAGTTGGGCGAATGAAGATCTCACATACCACAGCAGTTTCAGGTGTACTTATGGTATAAGCGACTACATTAGTTGTATGAAGCTCAGTATCTCCCTTTCCTGGTGAGATAAACGTGCTTCGAAAAGTGGTGCATATGACTTTATTCCAGCGTAGAGTACATCTACACCACCATATTTTTCAACTGCCAAATCAACAACTGCTTGAACACTGCTTTTTTTCGTAACATCTGCAACAACGTAATAAAGGCAGCGTTTGTTTAAAATTTAATAAGCGCTTTCAATCGACATGACGAGCGGCAATGACTATTTTAACCCCTTGTTCTATATTCCTATTACCAATTCCAGTTGATGCCGAATATTACAACAATTTTATCTTAATTAGTAGAAATAATAGATAACATCATCCTTTCTTCACTCAATATAACTTATTCTAGCTGTGCCATTTGTTTATAACAAATACTTATATCAAATATCAAGACATGCTTGTTAAGCATTTCTGAAACGTATATACTAAAAATAATAAAAAGGAGGCGTAATAGATGGAATTTAGAGTTTTGCGATATTTTCTTACTGTTGCAAGAGAAGGAAGCATTACAGGTGCTGCTAATTTTTTGCATGTTACACAGCCAACCCTGTCAAGACAATTAAAAGATCTTGAACAAGAGTTAGGAAAAAAACTATTTACTCGCAGTAGTCACAGTATCATCCTCACAGATGAAGGAATGCTCCTCCGAAAGAGAGCAGAAGAAATCGTTGATATGGTTGATAAATTAGGTATAGAATTTAGTTCTATGGAAGAAACAATAAGTGGTGACGTTTATGTAGGTGGTGGGGAAACGGACGCCATGAGACTGATTGCACAGGTAGTAAAAGGTTTACAATTACGTTATCCAAATATACGGTATCACCTGTACAGCGGAAACGAAGACGATGTGACTGAGCGGCTTGACAAAGGATTGCTTGATTTTGGTATTTTAATTGAACCAGCTGATTTATCTAAATACAATTTTATCAATATCCCAACCAAAGATGTTTGGGGCGTTGTTATGAGGAAAGACAGTCCTCTTGCTTTCAAAGATACCATTCAAGCACTGGATTTATTAAATTTACCGCTAATCTGTTCACGGCAGGCTATGAAAAAGACATTGTCTAAAAATGAATTTGCAGATTGGTTTGGTGAAAATTTCGATAAATTAAACGTCGTGACTACCTACAATCTTGCATATAATGCTGCAATCATGGTTGAAGAGGGTATTGGTTATGCAATAACCCTTGATAAAATAGTAAATACGTCTAGTGAAAGTAACCTTTGTTTTAGACCGCTAGAGCCAAGACTTGAATCGGGCTTAAATATTGTTTGGAAAAAACATCAGGTTTTTTCCGCTGCTGCTGAAATGTTTTTAAAAGAAATACATGGAAAATTTTCATATTCTTTATCGGATGGTTAGGAATATCAAGGTGAATTACTTAAACTATAGAATTACCAAAGTTAATAACCATCACATCAATGCACCTAAATCCGGCAATCCCCAGCTTAACGGTTGCCTAAAAATCTTGGAAACATTTGAAGTCATAATGGAAAAAACGAAACAGTTCTTTCAAGATCTTGAATAACTTTCTGCTTCACGTTGAAAAAATTTGATTTGTTTATGTTTGCCGTCTTTGATGAGCTTTCAAAAACCTAAAAAGGTATCGGATTGGCTTTCATTCCGATACCTTTTTATTTCTCCTATAACTCTTCCTTGCCTGCTGCCATATCGATGTTCACTTCAGGATTTTCTTGTTTGATGGCGGCTACTGATATATTGCGCTTCCCTGAGAAATTCTCAAGCAAGTCTTTGACATCGATGCCTGAAGATGCCTTTAGTGATTCCTGCAATGTGGCCATTAAATTCGTTGCATAACCCGTCACTTTATTGGCCCCGCCATTCGCACCGCTTCCGCCTGTATCGACGACAGTGATTTTGTCGATATTGCTAAGCGGGCTTGCCACTTGTTTGGCGTATTCCGGAAGCATTTTCAGGATCATATCCATGACGGCTGCCTGACCGAACTGTTCGAAGGCTTCGGCAATCTTCTGTTTGGCTTCAGCCTCTGCCACCCCTTTTAAACGGATGATTTCGGCTTCAGACGTACCCTGTGCCCTTTGTGCGTCCGCTTTGGCTAGACCATCCATACGAACGCGTTCCGCTTCCGCTTGTGCCATGGCTTCGATTTTATACTTATCGGCATCCGCTTCCGTTATCTGTTTCATCTTATTGGCGGAAGCTGCCTGCTCTACCGCATAACGATCGGCATCCGCCTTTTTCTTCACTTCTGAATCATATTGCTTTTCACGGCGAAGGATCTCTTTTTCCTCCAGCTCGATTTGCTTTTGCCTCTCGATGATCCTGATTTGCATTTCCTGCTCGGTTACATCCTGTTTGGAGCGGGCGGTTTCCAAGTCGTATGCTTGGTCAGCACGAGCTTTGGCAATATCTTGCTCACGCCGGAATTCCGCTACCTTCAGTTTGTTGATTTTTTCGGCTTCGGCTATTTCAGTCGCCCTTTCAAGCTCGGCTCGCTGGGCTTCCTTCGATGCTTCGGCCCGCTTGATTCGCGTTTCCTTCTCTGCTTCAGCTGTAGCGATATCGGCATCCCTTTTCACCTGGGCGATTCTTGGCTTACCAAGAGATTCAAGGTATCCGTTTTTATCACGAACATCTTTAATCGTGAACGAGACGATAATCAGCCCCATCTTCGCTAAATCCTGTGAGGCTACCCTTTGCACTTCCTGGGAAAACTTTTCACGGTTTTTATAAATCTCCTCGACTGTCATCGAACCAAGAATGGAACGAAGATGACCTTCTAACACTTCGCGCGCTTCCTGTTCACGGTCATCTTTGGATTTTCCGAGAAATTGTTCAGCCGCTGTGGCAATGTCGGTGATCGAACCGCCAATCTTGATGATCGAGACACCATCCGCCATGACAGGAACCCCTTGTTCCGTATATACTTCCGGAGTCGAGACCTCGAGTTTGCTAGAAAGCAAACTTAATGGTTCCGCTTGCTGGAACACAGGCAGGACGAAAGCTCCCCCTCCGCGTACAATCTTAATTTTATTTCCTGATTCGTCGACGTGGACATTTTTACTGCCCAAGTAGCTTCCGGTTACAATCAAGGCCTCATCAGGACCCGCAGTACGGTATTTCGTAACAAAAACAGCAATGAGTGCGATCAATAAAAATGCCACAATGGCAACGACAATCCAGATTAAACTAAACATAAATGACCTCCTACCCCTTATTCATTCTCGTGGGGAATGACATAGATTACCCCGTTTTTCACTTCAATGATCAAGACTTTCGTATTCGAAACAATTTCTTCATTCTTATAGCTGGCTGCAGTCTTCGCAATGCTTCCACTGATGTTTTCGATCAAGACCTCCCCGAACCCATCAACCGGGACCGATGTCAGGACCCTGCCGACCCTGCCTCTCAGATCGTTGTCATGAAAGGCTAAACTTTCCTCTGCAGATGAGATGGGAATCAACACGAATACGTTCAGTAGGGTGACGATGGAAATTGAAATTAGCAGGGAAATCGCGGCATTCATCACACTATTGATTCCTGTAAGCGATTCAAGCAAAAATCCACTTGCAAAAAAGACCGTTAAAAAACTGAAAATGAGTGTTGGATTAAATATATCCGGTAGTTCAAGGCCAGAGAATATATCATTAAACAAAATGAATAAGAATGTTAGCCCCCCGAAAATAATTAATCCATATAAATAGATCGTTTCTAATGGAACTCCGAATAACTCCATCTCTTTCATCCTTTAAATTTGATTTTCCTAGGCAGCAGTCCGCCTTTAACGGCCTAGGATAGCAATTTGCTGCGAAATGATAATGATGTTCGTGATATATGATCCCCTCCAATTATGCTGCATACCTTTAATACGGGTGACAGATCGGAAAGTTTCATTTTTCTCCCACCTTTAGAATAATTTATCCAATTCTTTCGGGATGTAAGACTTATTAATGGGGAAGAAACCGGGCATCCAATATATACATATGAAAGTCACTTTGATCTCCCAAAATTAGCGAAGAATTCATTCATTTGCTGCCTGAGGTCAAGATTAAGCATTTTTTCACGTTTTACAAACGAATTTTCAGTGGGTCTAAGGTACTGCGAAGCATAATGTTATTGACAGTGCTTACGTAACATATTAAAATTCTAATATGTTAACTATAATTATAATAGGTTTACAATAGGAGGAAGCATAATGAAGGAAAGTCATGAGAAGTTAAGAATGATGATGGTTACAGCTTTGTTTGCAGCACTTATCGGAATACTGGCACAAATTACGATTCCATTGCCATTGGTACCGATCACAGGACAGACATTGGCTGTCGGGCTGGCAGCGACAATACTTGGTTCACGTTATGGAACATCTTCGGTTTTGCTTTACTTATTCATCGGAGCCGCAGGAGTGCCGGTTTTCGCTGAGATGTCCGGCGGGCTGGCCAAAATATTCGGTCCAACGGGCGGTTACTTATTATCCTATATACCAACAGTCTATATAACAGGCCTGATATTGGAAAAAACCCGCTTCACCGTGCCAATGGCTTTCCTTGCAAATATAATCGGTATGCTACTTACCTTGATAATCGGAACGGTTTGGTTGAAATATATGAGTTCGCTATCTTGGACAGTAGCGTTTGCCAGTGGTTTTGCTCCATTTATCATCGTCGGCATCCTGAAGGCTTTCCTTGCATCCTGGCTTGGCATCACGATTCGATCCAGATTAGCAACAGCCAATATGCTTCCCAAAAAAAATGCGACACTTTCCCGTTAAGCTTTACCTAGGCTAAAGCAAGAAAGGGGATCGGTTTTCGGTCCCTCCCCCCCTCTTTGTTATCCATTTATGAAATAGAAAAAAAAGACCCTTATAAAAGAATCTTTTTTACATTTATTTATTGCGGTCCTATCCCCATAAGTCCGAATATGATAGCAAATATATGTTATCCCCTTTGCTAACCGTATCCATTTTACTATACGATCGGCCATTTGACAACCGTTGAGGAAATATAAGTAAGCCTTCATATTAATGGTGGATACCTTTTTTGCGTCTTTATTTATTGTTCACTTTGTACTCTTTTTTCGTGCCATCATCAAAAACGACTTCTAAATCAAACTCTTCATAGTCATCCTTCAAATTAAACACTTTTGTCACTTCTTGAATGACTTCCTCATCTTTGGAATCTTTCGTGAAAGTCAATTTCTCTAACATAGGAGTCAATTCTTTCATGGCTTCATCACCAAGAACTTTGTGGTTGTTCGCTTCGTCTTCAATGGAAGCTTCCGTTTGAGCCCCTGTAGCATCATATTCTGCTTCATAGTCGTTATCATTACCTGGATAGTCAACCTCCAATTGGAAGTCCTTGAACGCGAATGGTAGCTTTTCATTATTATTATCCGTTCCCGTTTCAGTATTCGTGTCCGCTTGGTTTTCATTTTCCTGAACCGGTGGATTTTTCACTTCGTCCTTGTCTTCCCCGCATCCAGCCAAAACTAGCATGGCCGCAAATGGTACTGATAATACTTTCAATGTTCTTTTCATTGTCATTTCCTCCTTGGAAGTTTGTATACCTTATCTATTTCCTAAAAGAAGTCTTTTAAAACCAAAAACCTTTTAGATTTCCTAAGGTAAGCCAAATGAAGGAAACGCTGGAATGACTTATAGTGGAATGATATAAAACAATACAGCAAAAAAGTGTGTGACCGAGCCACCAAGAACGAATACATGCCAAACGGCGTGGTGGAAGGGAAAACCGCGCCATACATAGAAGATTGCGCCAAACGTGTAAAGCAGCCCCCCTGCAATCAGCAACTGGATGCCAGCAGAAGGCATCGTTGCAGTCAGCGGACCCCATACGATCACGATCATCCACCCCATGGCGATATAAAGAATCGTTGAAAGGAATAAGAACTTTTTCACATAGAAAGCTTTGAAGACGACTCCAATTATCGCGACTCCCCAAATGATCCCTAGCAACGTCCAACCGAGGGTTCCTTGTATTACAAGCAGCATAATCGGCGTATATGTGCCTGCAATGAATATGTAGATTGCTGAATGATCGAAGATTTCGAATAAATCTTTTGTTTTCCCCTCCGGAAAGCTATGAACCAGGGTAGATGATAGATATAAAAGAAGCATGGAGACGCCATAAATGACTGAAACGACAACATGCCAAGGCGGTCCCTCCTGTGCCGAGTGTATGATTAAGAATACTAGGGCGGCAATGCTCAATAACGCACCGATTCCGTGAGTTATCGCATTGACCACTTCTTCTTTTTTCGTATAAATATGTGTATTGGCCATGTTACAGCTCCTAACTCTTTCATTAACATTATTTGATATCTTTATTATACATCAGTTCAGTCATAGCCATGTAGGAAAGTGAATATTTACTTGAAAATGGAAGTTAATTAGATTATTATCTAATTAGACAACAATCTAATTAGGAGGTACAGGCGTGCAAATAGAAAAATTGGTCGCATTCCATAAAACGATGGGCGATGTGACGAGAATCAGGATTATATCGATTCTCGCAAATGGACCAAAACGCGGCCAGGCAATAGCAGGCATATTAAGTCTGACCGCCCCAACCATATCACATCATCTGACTAAATTGAAGGAGATTAATTTAGTGAGAGATCGCAGGGAGAAAAATTCGGTATATTATTTCTTAAATGATGATGTCCTTCAGCATTATTCTCGGGCATTGCCTGAAATGATATTAAAAAAAGGGGAATCCAAGATGGATACGCAAAAACTGTCAGGAGAGCAAAAAAAGATCCTTGAAAATTTCCTTACGGCAGATGGTCGATTGAAAACCATTCCAGCACAAAGGAAAAAGAAATTGATCGTTCTTTATCATATAGCTAGCCTTTTGGAAAACGGTCGTAAATATGAGGAAAAAGACTTGAATTCATTCATTCAAACCTTTCATGATGATTACGCAACGATAAGACGGGAGCTTATCATCGGAAGCATCATGTATAGGGAAAACAGCATTTATGAACTGAATCCCCGCGAGATGTGGGCCACTATCGAGTAACATGAATTATTGCAGTAAAAAACCGGCTTCCCTCAAGAGGGTGAGCCGGTTCGATGTTATTAAATGGCAAAATGGTGGCCGCCAATGATCTTGATGACCTCCAATTTTTCCATCCATTTCTTTTATGATTATTCTTGCAATGTTGTTAAGGGGAATAGTAAGATCCAAATCTGTATCGTATAAAGCATTGTCTATGCCCTTTACACTCTCAGATAATTTGGGAATCCAGTTATTTATATTCATTATTAAGTCTCCATTTAAAGATAATGGATGATAACATAATCATTATTAATCCGATACAAAGTATAAATAAGATATTCCATGTTGGAGAGATCAAAGAACTTACATAATTAACAATGATAAAAAGTGGAAGTGCAACAATTACTAGAACAACGATAGTTAAAACATTGGTTAAGACACTATTTTTAGATACAGGAAATAAAGTACCTAAAATAAAAAACATAAGTATTGATCCAATAATCATTCCAAGAGAATATAAATATACAAGCCAATCTTCTACAAAAGTAAAAGTGATTATTGAAATAAATACAAACTGTAGAATTGCTAACTGAATCAATCCTAATAATTTTGCGCTATGTACTCTAAAATTAGATAAGTTATAGATTTTATATAATGGCAAGTAAGACTTACTGTTAGCATATGAACTAAACGCTACTAAACCTACAATAGTAGAAGATCCTAGAAGGATCATCTCATTGTATCCATTGCCAAAATATATTTTCACTAAGAAAATTATTGATAAAGATGTTATAAGATTTAATATGTTGTTTACATCCCTGGTTTGGCACAATATTTCTTTTTTTATTAAGTTGAAAAAGATATTGTCTTTAAACTTTGTAAATTGTATAGGTTTAATATATTGTTTTTCTATATTGGTAGATACCATATAAAAAGATAAAAAATTCAAGTTTATAATCGCGCCAAAAACTATAAGTGAGAGAAATAGTAGATTTAATACATTTGATACAGAATTTGTTGTAGCAGCATAAATAGTTGTCATTAATGAAAATAAATCAATTTTAAATTCTTCTGTCAAATAAGCTTCAACATCTATAAAATTTATTGTGTAATAATAAAACACCATTGTGATCATCAAAATAATTGTAAGGTTTTTATTAAAAGGGATTTTCAACTTATTAGTTAAGTAGAATAAAGTGTTATATATGATATTTGCTAACGACAGAATAAGGATAACTTGTAAATTAACAACTAAGTATGTTAATAAGATGTTACCTATTCCAAAATTATTAACATATAAAGAGGGAAGGAATAGCAACGTCAATAGGAAATTGATTATTATAGAAACGACTATTACGTATGGTAAAAAAAAACCTAAATTCTTTTCAAAAGTATTAACCGGCAACCACGCAAACATTGTTGAATACATGTCGTCATCTTGAGTTAACAGTTTAAAGATTATAAACAAAACGAAACTCATAAGTGACATGTTTATTGTAAGTGCAATAGGTAATGTTGTTTCTATACTATTCGTTAAAAATACTTGAACTAGGTCAGAAGTAATTTGATAGCTTATAAGGGCTCCGGTTCCAGATATAGTCAATAGAAAAAGAGATAAAATAAGTAATTTTGGAAAGTTATCAATTAATTTGCTAAATTCTTTTTTCCATGTCTGAAGTATTAGTTTAGAAATTATTAATGAGTTTTTCATACCCTGCACTTCTTTCTTTTAAATTAGACACAGTTAAGAATAACTCTTCAATGGTTTGGCAATGATTATCCTGTAATAATTCATGTACTTTACCATCTGCAACTTTGTATCCTTTTGAGATTATGGCTACTCTGTCAGCAATTTCTTCTGCAATGTTGAGATCATGTGTGGCTATTAATATGGATTTCCCCTTATTAGTAAAGTTTTTCATAAGTTTTTTCAAAACAAGAATTGCTTCGATATCTAACCCTCTAAAGGGTTCATCTAATATAATAAAATCAACATCCAGCATAAAGGCTGAAATCAATTGTGTCTTTTTTCTCATTCCATGTGAAAACGTTTCTATATTCCTGTTGATAGCTTTTGACATATCAAAAATCTCTATAAGAGTATCCCTCTTAGATTTGGATGATTTATTTTTATATATAGAAGATATAAAATCGAAATATTCATTAGCAGTGAGTAATTCTGGCAGCATTAATTCATCTGGTATGTAGGAACTTATACTATTAAATTCTTTGGTTCCTGCTTCGAATTGAAGATAAGAAACATCACCGGTAGTGGGTTTTATAATATTTAAAATTGAGCCTATTAATGTCGTCTTTCCTGAACCATTTGGTCCTGCGAGAGCTACTATCTCACCAGGTAACACTTTGAGGTTGAAATTTTGAACTGCACGTATGCCTCCAACATATACTTTTGAAAGATTATTGATTTGAAGCATAAGAACCTCCCTTTATCAGTACTTAGATCTATCTAATAATCTAGATAGACCTAAATACCTTACATATAAAATAAAAGAATATTTTAAGAATAGCTACTTACATTCGACATTCAAAGATACACCGGACCTATTCCAATTCCATTTACCACTAAACTTTCTGTCTTTTGCGAAAAAACACCATGCTGCCATAGCTGCGAACAGTGTAAAAGCAAAAGTCATTAGAACTGCTAATAGAACAACAAACCATGCATGGTCTTCTACTAGACTACTAGCATCATAGATAGCTGCAGGCGAACTATAACTCATCTACATCCCCTCCTCTCTCTGTAATGTTTAACATATTTGGAACATTATTCATTATAAATCTATCATTACTGGGAACGTTGTAAATAGCAAAATAGTAAAATAGGTAATATGTACCTTTTATTCATAATTTTTAAAGTAAACAAAAAATTATAATAATGATTATAATAATCATCTTACAAATGTTTCATACAAATTAAAAACTTTATTTTGATCAATCTTTTTTCAAAACGCTTTAACTTTTTATAAAACATCTCGGCTTTTTTTCAAAGCCACAATTATTGAAAAATATACTGAAAATGTACTGACCCAAAAACAAGTAGCAATTTTCTTACTTGTGTTTTTTTGCTGACTTTTGTTTGGAGAATATAAACTTATAGCCTAGGCACGACGGGAAGAATAGTTTTTAGTGTTATGAGTGCTTTTGCAGAATTTGAGAGGGACATGATTGTTGAAAGAACCCAAGAAGGTAAGGCTATAGCTAAATTACGTGATGATTTTAGAGAAGGTCGACCCAAAAAGTTTAATAAAAAGCAGATTGAGCATGCTCTTGAACTACTGAACACGCATTCCTATAAAGAGGTCCATGAAAAAACTGGCATTAGTAAAAGTACATTAATTCGTGCAAAAAAAGCCGACAATGAAGTACGAGCTTAGCACGCAGGATTCCAGGATCTTAAATAATTAGGTGAAACGCTCAAATAAGTGTGGCTTTGAAATAGAGTTGAACTGTTTATAAAAAGTCGCACCGTCTTAAAAAGATTTTAATCATTTGCATAAAAGATGAACGGAATTTCCTATCTCTTTAAAGATCGTGAGAGACCACTTACTATTTTATAGGTGGTCTTTTTAGTTTTTAGGAAAATAACAAAGACATCAAATTATTTAAGAAAGTATAATGTTATGTATTAAAAATAAGGAGTGGAAAATGAAACTAGAAAAATTATTTTTAAAATGGGTAAATCATACAAAAGAAGGAAGTCGTAGAAGTAGTTTAGATATAACAGATGAAATTTGGAAACAGGTAATAAAAGATTTTCGTAATTGGGAGAACAGTGAAGATAAAGAAGTAAGTGAGCATGCAAAACGTTTACTATATACTGGGAAAATAAGAAGAGTTCATTTAGACCTTAATGAAGTGGATTATGATAATCATTATGTGTCATGGACATTAGTTGAAAATCTTGAAGACTTATATTTCTTCAATCCAGCCTATTCTCATACAATAATTACAGCAGAAGCAACAAAAGATAATCCTGCAATTAGCTTTATTGGATATTTGGAATTTTTGAAGAAATTTGAGGGTGAAGATCTTGTCACACCACCTATCAGAAAAGAAAAAGAAGTGATTTTTCCGTTACAAGAAAAATCAATATTAAGCATTGAAAAAATAGAAATAAAAAAGAGATGAAAAATGACATTAAATCCTTAGGAACAGAAGGTTTCAAAAGCATCTATTGAGTTCCAATATGTTCATGAGTTTCAATTGTTTAGTGATAATAAATTTGTTTAATTCTTATAGAACTAACGGGGCAGGATTGTTGAACAAGAATATCAAATAAGATAAATTGTAATGTTTAGTTAATAATGTAAAAAAAGGATATCCTATTGAGAAAAACCAAAATGCTTGCTTGGACCGATGAATGGGAAGAATCATACAGTCAAGAAGAGAAAATATTGAAAGAAGTTCTTAGAAATGAATTAGTTGATATTTTTCATATTGGAAGTACCTCTATACCAACAATAGGCTACGCAAAGCCGATAATAGATATTTTAATTGTTGTAAAGGATATTGAAAACATTGATTTATACAACAATAAAATGTTGGAATTGGGGTATGAACCAAAAGGTGAGAATGGGATTGCTGGAAGAAGATATTTTCCAAAAGGAAAGGATAATCGAACACATCATATACATATCTTTCAAGTCGAAAGTGAACAAATAAAAATCCATTTAGATTTTAAAGAATACTTGATAAAGAACCCGGTGGAAGCTAAAAAGTATGGAGAATTGAAAATCAACTTAACAAAACAGTTTCCTAACGAACATAACAAGTATCAAGAAGGAAAGCAGCAGTTCGTTAATGAATTAGCCGATAAAGCGAATGAATGGGCGTCACAGAGAAGATTTCCTTAATGAACTAACCGGTGCGTTAGTTCATTAAGGTGTAGCGTCAGGAAAATGCGGATTTACAACGTTAGATAAATTCCAGTATTTAAAATCCCAATTTCTCATTAATATCACTGAGAGATTGGGAATTATTCAACAATCGCGCCCGAATACGGAATATCGCAATATTCAAAGGAGCAGCAAAAGTGTTCTTTAGTTATTTTGCTAGTAACACACTGAGTCAAAAACCAAATTCATTCTTCGTTTTCCATTTTCTCCCACTCACTTAAATACATGACATCTTGTACCACATTTTTTTTCTTTTCAGGAAGTAAACAAAGGAACTCTAATGATTTGCCGTCAGGATCGTAAAAATAAAGATTAGCCGTAGGTGTCCAGGTTTGTACCATGGGCTCAGTAGGTTCAAGACCAAAAGCCGATCTTGGACTTATACCTTTATTGAGTAGCCATTCTCTTGCATTAATTATATCCTCATAGTTAATCTTGAATGCAAAGTGGCTTTTATGAAATTCTTCTTCTGAAACCTCCCAAACACCCAGCATTTGTTCTCTTTTTTTATTTTTATCAAACCAAAAAAATGCTACACGGCGCTCTTCAATATAATGAGCTAAATCTAATCCTAGTTTATTATAAAATTCTATTGCTGCTTCTAAATTTTTTGTTTGAACATGTGTTTCATATAGAGTTCCTGGAAACATTAATAAATCCCTCCTAATTTTTTGTGTGAAAATTCTTATTATTCAAATCCATTGTAACAAATAAGACATTTGAAAGTGAAAACCTAATAAAATTATCAAAAGTAGTTATTATAGTCGTTTTAGCTTTCTTATTACTCTTTTCAATATCGGTAAATTATTAAGATATCGGGTGGGTGTGTTAGCTTATAATTGGATCTGTCTTTAGACCGCCTTATCCAGTTTAACAATTTTAGGAGGTGAAAATGATGAAACGCGCAATAGGAATTTTTCTTACTCTTTCATCTGTACTAACATACTTAATTGTGGACATGCTTTATGACCCTGTTAAGGAAACAGAAACAAGAAAAGATATGAAATCAGGAGTTACAATAGTAACATTACATTATTAAAATCCTTTGATGTTTTGGGTAATTTGTTTGATTTTAATCATTACTTTTATTCTTGGAATTTACTTTATTCTAGCAAAGGAAAAGCAATATGAGGAATGTCCACTCTGGGATACTCCAGAATATATTAGAAATAAGTGAACCGAACTAACGGGTGCTTAAGGGAGTTGCTTTGGCAGCTCTTTTTCTTATGGAACTAAAGGGGCAGTTTAATTGAACAAGAAATCAAAGTAATTATAGACTTTGGAAGAAGAATATTGGGATATTATGCTAAACTTTTATAAAAGGATATTGAAAGGACTCGACATTATTAATGGATATTAGAAAACCTAACGATTCGGAACTCAAAAAAGTTATATTACTTTCTCCACAAGCTGTATTTGATGGCACATTGGGTGAAGTAAAACCTACAAATGAAAAAATCAAACATCTTGTTGAACCTCTATTGGAAAAGGGAAGCTATTATTTAATAGCAACAGAGATGGATAAATTAATGGGATGGATTCTTATAGGGGCAAGTAAAGATCAATTTACTGATAAGATGAGTGGATTTATTTATGAACTATTTGTTATAGAAGAATTTAGAGGGAATGGAATTTCTAAACGGTTAATGAGAACTGCCATTGACCATTTAAGACAAGATGGATACTCTGAAGTCCGCCTCAGTGTATTTGCAGAGAATCAAGCTATTAAACTATACGAAAAAATGGGATTTAACATTAGGGCAGTTACTATGAGTTTGCCATTATAAGCAACGAGCTTCTTTCACTAATGGTTGCTTTACTTCAATAAGGGGGTTGCTACGGCAGCCTTTTTTATGGCACTAAAGGGGCAGGATAGTTCCATAAGCGTATGTACTCGAACTGTGCGGTAAACATTAATACTCCTTAAGAACAGTTATAATAAATGAATGTGGTATCCTACTAATTAGTAATGTTATCCAAATAAAGTGTGTGTAAAAGAGAATGAACGACGACCAATGCCCTAAATGTAACTCAAACAATATTAAGAAAGAGCTCTTGGAACCGAGTTTAAATTTGTTCAGATGTTTTCCTATGATAATTTAAGGAATAAACCTTCCTAGATTATTTCTTACTATTGTTCAGATTGTGGCTACATATTTAGTTCTTATTGCAACGCATATCTAATTTAGATTAATAAACTGACAGGGGTATTCAAACATATCCTTTTATAAAAAACAACCAAGGGAGAGATAAGTATTTTTATATATGTTTATGAAGCAGGAATAATCGTAGCAATGATTGTATTCGGACTCGCTTATGTATTTGTAAAAGGGATAAAGGATAGAACGCAACTCTTACTTCTATTTTCGCTAGGTATATTGATTTTAGTGTTTTCCTTTTTTGTGATTGGCGGTTTTGAGGGAATGCCGTATGCTGTGTTGAGCCTCGGGGTATTCACACTGGCGATTCTATACTTTTTCTTAAAGAAATATGTTATAGGAAAGAAAATACTCTTTATAGGGGTTCCACTCATCATCGCTATTCATATATTCATCGGATTCATCAATCAAGTGGACTACCGGGTAGTGGATAAAGAAAGGCTGACGGATGATGAAACCGGGAATTATATTGAAAAAATCGAGAAAGATACATCGATTGTCGGTTACAAAAAATTTAAAGGAGGTGAAGGGGAGGACTTTTTATTAATATCAATGGGCGGTGAAAGAAAGGGAAATACCATTGAAGTGCTGAAAGTAAAAGAAGATAGTGAAAAGACTATCATCTGCATTCGGACATCCTATAATAAAAACCCTGAGCCAAATCCGTATATAGCTGTAGCACTTACTCGAATAAAATCAAAGGTAGTCATTTTGGATACTGATGGAACAAATTATGGAGATGGTTTATTTGATTAAACCTTTATAATTTGTTCTTACTTGGAAGGTTCCTTTGTCTTATGGAACTATCGGGGCAGGTTAGTTGATTAAAGGACGAATTACCAATACATAAGTTTTGATATTTTGAGATAAGGAACAAGCATCAAGACTTTGAAGGTAATAGGGTGAATTATTTGAAGAATATATTATACAAGTTAATTGGCTTGGTTTTAGGTGTTTTAGCTGTAATTGTATGTATAAAGTTAAGTGAACATTTCATGGGGAATGTATTACTGGGACTGCCAATCGGAATATTTATTGCAGCCCTGATAAGGCAAAACACAGATAAAATTACAAATAAATTGTAAGATCCATAAAATACATAGTTAAATATTTTCTTCTTAATGAACTATCGGGGCAGGATGGTTCAAGAGTGCTGTTTATTTTCGCCATATAATCGAATAAGCTAAAATGATAAAATTGAGTTTAAAAGGATTTTTTTTTATGAAGAGGTAGTGATTATTTTGAAAATAAATAAGAAAGTATCGAAAATCAAGTCGATACTTTCTTATGTTATTCGCAGAAATTAGATTGAAGGGGAAGCAAATTATTTATTTATATAGATCTGTACTTAGATATTTAAGACCAGAATCATTTATAGTTAATACGATATTTGCTCCTTTTTCTTCCTGTTTCAATAGTTTTAGTGCAGCAGCAACATTCGCTCCTGAAGAAAATCCTGCAAATATTCCTTCTTTTTTTGCTAAATCTCTTGCAACTTGTGTAGCCTCTTCATCTGTAATATGAATATAGTTTGTAACTAAATGTTTATCCAAAAGAGGCAAGTTCATTAAATATCCCCCGCCTTGAATTTTATGATTTGGATTCATTACAGGTTTACCAGAGTAAAAGGGAGCAGAATCTGGTTCAACTAAGTAGCAACGAATGTCGGGTTTATACTTTTTTAAAGTTTTTGCACATCCGGTAAAGGTACCACCAGAACCTGCAAAATCTAGAAAAACATCTATTTCTCCATTTGTTTGTCTCCACATTTCTTCACCCGTGTGATATTCGTGAGCATGTATATTTCCAATATGATTAAATTGGTCTGCACGAAATGCGTTTCTTTCTTTTGTTATTTGTTTTGCGACCTCTTCAACTTTTGCGAGATCCTCTCCAGATACTTGCCCTACCGGTGAACCAGGGGCTTGGTCTACTAATACAACCTCTGCTCCCAGTGCTTCCATCATTCTTGCTCTTTCTAAGGAATTTCCCTTAGACATTACAGCAACAAATTTATAACCTTTCACTCCACATACAATAGCCAGTCCTGTACCAGTATTGCCACTTGTCAGTTCCACAACAGTTTGATTAGGCTTGAGTAATCCTGCCTTTTCAGCTTCTTCAATTATCTGTAAACCAATTCTATCTTTTTTGCTGAAGCCAGGATTTAAATATTCAAGTTTAGCAAAAATATTTCCATCAAGACCTTCTGTAATTCTAGATAGGTGAACCATGGGAGTGTTACCAATAACTTGATGAACACCTGAAAATATAGAACGGTTTTCCATAGACAATTTCCCCTTTTTCATATATTTTGGACTATATAGTGTATATTCGAACGCTATATAGTTCATATAGTATACTATAACGTATAATTGTGCAATATAACGTATATATATTTTATTGGAGGTTCATTTATGGAACAAATTAATAAAAGTATCAGCAAAAATATAAAACGTGTCCGGCAGGAAAGGAATTTGAGTTTAGAAAAAACATCTGAATTAACAGGGGTTAGCAAAACGATGTTAGGACAAATCGAAAGAGGCGAGTCGAATCCAACTGTAACAACTCTTTGGAAAATAGCTAATGGGTTACGATTATCATTCTCTTCACTAATTAGTCAAGATAGGCCATCTGTTACTTTAATAAAAAAAAATGAAGTAGAGCCAGTTATTGAAAATGATGGACAATATCGTGTGTATCCACTTGTATCATTCAATCCAGAAAACCAGTTTGAAGTCTTTTTAATAACCCTAGAACCAGGATGTGAACATAAATCAGAACCGCATAATGCAGGTGTTGAAGAATACATTTTTGTAAATGATGGGACTTTAGAAGTTGAAGTTAATGATAAGCTTTATGTAGTCGATTGCGAGGACACTATTATTTTTGATGCAGATAAACCTCATATCTACAGGAATAATGGCAATAAAATAGTAAAGTGTTCAGTATTAATTCATTATCCTCTTTAATCATTGTTCATGTGGACTGTAAGATAAGTAAAAATAGCATGCAATCGGGCGCGGTTCTTTAATAAGAATGGCTTTGCTTAACGAACTAACGGGGCAGGATAGTTCAACATGGAAATTCATATTGTTTTAAGCAGACACTCAGCAGGAGTTATCAAGATAAGAAGCAGATGCTTCTAGAATCGTTGTAACCTAAAAATGATCTCGTAGACAGCATCAATTGCGTCTAATTATAGCGGCGTACTGTGGTCACCTATATTTGATGAGACCACGTGCGTTTTTTTAGGCAATTCTTTAAACAAGAGATGAATAAAACAAAGCCCCTGTTTACCAGGGGCTTTGTAGACAGACTAAGTCTAACTTACTTTATCAGTTAGACTTTTTTTGTAGAATCTTTAAAATTGTCACGTAAGAATTGGTGCAGGATAGTTCAACAAGCGCAGTATATTCACACTGCGATTTGCTATCTATCTCCTTTGAGAACATTGAAAAAATTAGAGATAAAAGTTTGTGGAAAGTGTTCATGACAGGATATAGTAAGCTCCCACGTGCTAACTATATCCCTTTATAAAATATGGTTATGTTTTTTCTCTAACTCAAGCAGCCAAGACTTTCTTTGAATGCCCCCTCCATACCCACCAAGATCTCCATTTGTATTGATCACTCTATGACAAGGAATAAGAATGGAAATTTGATTTGCTCCATTTGCTCCAGCGACAGCACGATAAGCTTTAGGATTTCCTATTTCCATTGCTAAATCTTTGTAACTAATTGTACTTCCCGGGCGTATCCCTCTCAGTATCCTCCAAACTTCCATTTGGAAGCTTGATCCAATTTCATCTGTAATGGGTGTTTGAAAGGAAAAGCGAGTACCTTCAAAATATTCCTGTAGTTCATTTTCAAGATGCTGGAGAATTTGATTTGTTCCAGGTATGATAGCGGCAGAAAGTTTTGTCCGCATATTCTCAATTTCCTTTTCTAATCCCCTTCTATCAACGAACTCTAAAAGATATAGAGAGGCGTCATCGGCTATTGCAATCATCGAACCTAATTTTGTTTCAATCCACTTTGCCGTTAAGAGTTTTACTTGTTTATTTCTCTTCGGAACGGCCCCCATGATGCGCGTAAAAGCATCACGAAATCCATTACTGGATTCAAATCCACTATCAAGCTGAGTGTAAATTAAAGGTTTACCATTGCGAATATGATTAAATGCCACACCAAGACGGCGGGCTCGAGCATATTCAATAAAAGTCATCCCAAATTGCTTTTTAAATTGTCTTCTTGCTGTGTTAGCGCTAATGGATAAGTCATCAAAATCTTTATCCGTCCATTTTTTTTGAGGATTCTCTTCTATAGCTACAACTAATTTTTTTACTTCAGGGGATAAAGAACTAGGTGTATTTAATGGCTGACACCTTTTACAAGGCCTGTAGGAAGCCAATGTAGCTTCTTTTGCCGTTAAAAAAAACTCGCAGTTTTCTTTTTTAGGCTTTTTGGCAGGGCAAGTTGGTCTGCAAAATACGCTTGTCGTTCGAACCCCTACATAAAAAGTGCCTTCATAGTTTGAGTTTCTCTCTATTAGCATTGTATAAAATGTATCGATTGTCCTTTGGTCAGTAATCATAATTTTCTCTTTGCCTCCTAAATCCTAAATGTGAGCTGATTTGCTAAAATATTTTGTGCTTGGAAATAAGAATGTGGTCCATAGCTTACCCTGCTTACACCAACATCTTTCCAGTTAATACTCTCGATATTAGTAGATGAAGTCAGCATAATGTTAACTGGTAAAGGAGAATTTTTAGAAAATTCCTCGATCAGCTCTATATTGGTCAGCCCTGGGATAAATATACCGTCCGCACCAGCATCAGCATAGACATCAGCTCTATTTAGCGCTTCCTTTACTAAATCAATGGAGTGCTTCTCTTCTTGAAAAAATACGTCTGTTCTTGCATTAACAAATATATTGGTGTCTAAAGATGTAGCAGCATGCTTTAGGGTTTGAATCCTGTCTGCTTGTTCATTAACATTCCATAGCTCATAAGTATCGGAGCCATTTTTTTTATCTTCAAAATTAATTCCTGAGATACCTGTAGTAAAAAGAGATTGAGCATTAGTGTAGAGTGTTTCTAGAGAATCTGCATATAACCCTTCTGCATCAACGGAAACAGGTACATTAGAATTATGGGCTAGTTGCTTAGAAAACCAAATTAGATTATCAAAAGGTAATTTTTCTCCATCTGCGTAGCCCCAGGCATCAGCAATCGCATAACTGCTAGTCGCTAATGCTTTGACACCTTTACCCTCAATAATCTTTGCAGACATTACATCCCAACAATTAAAGAGATACAACACATCCGCTTGATCATGTAGCTCTTTAAAAGCTTGAAATTGATTTTCTGTCATTTTAACTCCTCTTTTCCAATTTTTGATACCTTTATAATAACAAGTCTTTACATTTTAGAAACCAGAAAAATTAACACCAATTTTTTTGTTTCCATACCAAAAACGACCCCTTTTAGGCATTCTTTCCGCAGGGCTCGGTGAACATTCTTTGGATACTCGAAAAATCGATCGAAATATAGAAATGCCGAAGAATCATACTTTGTTCAAAGATATATATGAAGATGAAAAATTTCATCGATTGTTTTTTTGAAAATAGAAAAGTCAGGCAGTATTTACAAAGTACAATGCGTGAAAAAAGAATTATAAAATGGGGAAAATCTCAAAGAGTATTTCTTGTATTTTTAAATATACAGTTTTAAAGTATTCTTAATGAACGAATGAGCATGCTAGCTTAAGAGTAGAGCTATCTTTAAGGCAGCTCTTTTCTTATGGAACTAAAGGGGCAGGTTAGTTGAAGAGTGCTGTGAACTTTATTCAACCATTGGGCCATTTTGTTAAAGATACTTCTTAAATAGTATTGGAAATTATGTTAAAATAAGGTAGAAATATATTGATCTAAATCAGCAGAGCTACACATAATTGTAAATTTACAAAGGGGAGCAACAAAAGATGGCATTTGCTGTAGGGTATGGAATTGCATTTATAGGAGTATTTTTAGCTTATCAACTTAGCAAAGGCAAGTCGAAAAAAAGAAAATGTATTGTTTGGGGCATCGCTCTTATGTTGGCAATCTCACCATTCTTATCTTTTGCGGTTGGTTTACCATACTCATTTATTGTTGAAGATCCTTGGGCAGCCTTGATTATGTGGTACTTGTTTCCAATCGGTTTCATCATAGGACTTATTTTGCTACTGGTAGGGATATTTAAGAAAAAAGAAATGAAGAATGTCATGTAACTTCTTCAATTAAAGGGCGCGATTCTTAAAGTAATTTCACTTTTCTTAATGAACTAACGGTTGCGTTAGCTGAAGATCGGAGCTGTCTTTCAGGCAGCTTTTACTTTTGCAATTAAAGGGGCAGGGTAATTCACAGTAGGACAGGGAGGCTATAAAGTGAAACAAAATGTTGGTACAGAAGAAGCAATTAAAAGGTGGGATAGTTTCGCGGATACATATACAGCAAATCATACAGAACAAGGAGACCATCATAAAGAAGTGTTTTTAAATCCAACTTTATTAGCACTTATGGATACGGTAAATTATAAAAAAGTTTTAGATGCCGGGTGTGGTGAAGGGTATTTAAGTCGAATTTTAGCCAGGTCCGAAGCGACTGTTACTGCTGTGGATTATTCACCAAGGATGATAGAAATTGCTAAAGGAAGAACTCCAATTGATTTGTTAATTGATTATAGGCAGGGGAATTGTGAGGACTTGAATTCTTTAGAAGATAAAAGTTTCGATTTAATAGTATCCAATATGGTTATTCAAGACCTTGCAAATTACGAAAAAGCATTTCAAGAAATGTATCGGTTATTAGTAGATGGAGGCTGTTTTATATTTTCGATTTTACATCCTTGTTTTGTTACTCCAGAAAGTGGTTGGGAGAAAACAAAAGACGGTAAAAAGTTGCATTGGAACGTAGATAAATATTTTTATGAAGGTGCGTATGAACAAGGTTTAGGAGATAAAGAAAAAATGTTATTCTTCCATAGAACCTTAACAAGTTATATAAACACTTTAATCAAAACAGGTTTTATTTTAGAAAGCATCGTAGAACCGAAGCCATCAAAAGAGATGTTAAAAAAATATCCTTCATTTGAAGAAGATTTTAGATGTGCTGATTTTATAGTTTTTAAACTAAAAAAGTAAAAGTATTATATTTTTTCTAAACTCGGCCATAGGCTGTACAATTTCCACATAACAATATCTGTAAAGGAGTTTATCTTTTGAAAAATAAAGTAACGTTGACCATATGCCTTTTTATACTCTTTACAATAGCAATTGGATGCCAAAAAGAATACAAGGGTGAGTATATAAGATGGGGCGAAAAAAACAATAGTAATGCAACAGAGTTGTTGAAAAAAAACGGTATTCCTTACAAAATTAAAGATGGTATTATTTATATTCCTGAGGATGCTTTTGATAAATCTATATCCTGCTGTTCGTAACAATATGAATCAATGATTGGTTGAGTAGTAATTGAGACTGCTGCTATACTTCTCTAGATTTCATCTTCTGTACAGTTTGTATCAACACTACAAAAAGCCTTGTAGTATTAACAATTGCGTTAGCTGAAGATCCAAGCTGCCTTTAAGGGCAGTTTAACAGTTTTAGTAGGTGATAATGATGAAACGTGCGATAGGAATTTTTCTTACTCTTTCATCTTTTCTAACCTCTTAATAGTGGACATGCTTTATGACCCTATTAAGAATACAATAACAACAACAGATATGAATTCAGGAGTTACAACAGTAACAGTACATTATCAATATCCTTTGATGTTTTGGGTAATTTGTGTCATTTTAATCATTACTTTTATTCTTGGTATTTACTTTATTTTAGCAAAGGAAAAGCCATATGAGGAATGTTCGCTCTATGATACTCCAGAATATACTATCAAAATGAAATGAACTAACGGGTCCGTTAGCTGAAGATCGGAGCTGTCTTTAAGGCAGCTCTTTTCTTATGGAACTAACGGGGCAGTTTAGTTGAACAAGAAATCATGGTAAATAAGAATAGTCGAGGTGATTGTATGAAATATACTTGTCCTTGTTGTGGATATAAAACTATAGATGAAGAACCTCCAGGTGTCACTTTTGGAGATAAATTGCGCCAATTTTAAGGGCTATTTTGCACATGAAAATTCAAATGCACGTTTTTAACTTTATTAATTATACAAATATTATGACTTATTATCTAAAAGTGTTTTCTATAGTGAAATGGTTTATCGAAGTTTATATCAGAATAGGAAACTATCAGGAGTTAATTAACATTATTTATAGACAAGTTGACAAGTTTCTTCTTATAAGGAAAGCTACTGAGAGTACCACAACTTAGGAGGTACCTAGTATGAGAAATAGCATTAAAGTGTTGTTGACATTAATTACGTTAATTTGCTTAATATTAATGGGCCGGTATGTTTATGATTATTCATTAAAGAAAGAAAAGGTGGAGTGGTGGGATAATAATACCAATAGTATAGATATAACTAGTAATGATGATTTGAATTTCTTAGATTCTATATTAAAAGAAAAAAAATATGTTTTTCTTGGTGAAAGTTCTCACGGGGTAGCTGAATATAATACTGCTAAAGGCAGACTGATTAAGTATTTACATGAAAAACAGGACTATGAGGTTGTGGCATTTGAGAGTAGTCTTGCTGACCCTATGGTAACATTTGCTAAACTTAATACCAGCCCTATTAGTTCTAGGACCTATATGCAGATGACGATACCAGGGGTTTGGAATGCCACTCAAAATTTACCCTTATTTGATTATATCCTCGAAAACCGTAGAAAAGAAAAAGCATTAGTAACTACTGGGTTTGATATTCCATCCTTCGGTCCTACCTTTACAAACTTTATGACTGAATGGATAATTAAAAAAAGCCCTTCAAAAGGCAATTTATTTTCAAAATTAGAGAAAGATTGGTTAACAAAGTATCTTTCTTTTAATGATGGAGCTAAACTCTCAGATAAAGAAGTGACAGAGTTTAAAGATGGATATAATGAAATAATCTATTTCCTAACGCAGCATGAAACAGACTTGAAGGATGAATTCCCCAATCAGCTTAAATTAGATTCTTTTATTTTACAGACCCTTCATAATCGAATCGAACTGATGGTACGAATGAGTAAAACCCAATATACAATTGATGAAATAAATCAAGTGAGAGATTTACTTATGGCTGAAAATGCTAAATGGTTAAGCGAGAAGATATACCCTGATAAGAAAATAATTTTTTGGGCTCATAATGCACATATACGGAATCATAATACAGAAATCACCTATAGAGATGATGGCGAGACTACCTTTCGACCTTTCCTGCATAAAACGATGTTTGAATACCTGCCTGAAGATATGAAAAAAGAAAGCTATATACTCGGTTTTTATATGTATGAGGGGGAATTTTCGGATAATGAAAATAATATAAAAAAAGTAAATGACGGCAAAGACTATCAAGCAGATTCTCTAGAACAGATTCTAAATCAATCAAACTATGAACAGACCTTTATAAATTTAAATGGACAAACCAAAAACAAATTCAGTAAATGGATGTTCGAGCCTCTATATGCGTTAACTCAGGGCTTATATTCTGAAAAAATGGTTGTTTCAAAACATTATGACGGTCTATATTTTATAAAACACGTAAATCCAACAACTTATATTAGATGATAGAAAAATATTTATCCAATCCAATTACTTTTACATTTAGTAGAATAAAATTCACAAGTGTCTGGTACGTTACCGATATTTTTGTAGATCTAGATATATAAAATACGTCTTCCTATTTATGTAAATTATATAGTTTCTTAAAAAATACTCGGAGCTCACTTCGTCCATAATAATATGGAAAAGGAAGATTTTTCAGATTGGATAGTAAAAGATGTAGACTCTAAAGAACTGTTTGGCCAGAACTTCTAGTACGGATAAAGTTAGGTAACAAGTATTGATGCAGCTTTTCATAAAACAATTCTAAAGACTCCCAACTCAGATGTGGAGATGGAGTTTTCTTTACTAGAGGTGAAGAAGAAGAGTACTCTTCTAATACTTTTGAAGATATCGACTTGTTATTGTTGATGAAATTGATCGACTAAAAATTTAGAACAACTTAGGGATATCTATGATCGAAATGACTTAGCGATGATATTAATTGGAATGCCCGGCATAGAGAAGAGATTAGCCCGATACCCTCAACTTTATTCTAGAATTGGTTTTGCTCAGGAATTTGATAAACTTAGTAAGGATGAAGCACATCATATTTTAGAGTATAAATGGCAAGAGCTAGCCCTTTCAATAAAGCTTGAAGATTATTTTGATTACGAAGCAATTACTAGTATCATTAAGATTACTGGAGGAAACTTCAGGCTTATACAAAGACTTTTCACTCAGATTGAGAGAATACTTGAGATTAATCATCTTAATACTATTACTACAGAAGTTGTGGAAGCTGCACGATATCTATTTTAGCGCAAAATAGCACTTTTAATAAGCGCAGTTTATCTCCTAAAGTGACACCTCCAGGAACGCGTGATATTTGTAGAATTTGTTTTTGGGAAGATGAAAATTACCAATATGAATATCCAGATGAAGATGGTGCAAATAAAATTTCTTTTAGAGAGTCACAACAAAACTCTATAAAATTTGGCGTTAGCGATCTAGATTTTTCGGAAAACGTAAGAAAGCCAAATAATTCCGATATAAAGGATCCAAATTGGAAACCGATATGAGTTTATATAGGGAATTATTAAACTAACGAGTGCGTTAGCTGAAGATCGGAGCTGTCTTTCAGGCAGCTCTTCTCTTATGGAACTAAAGGGGCAGGTTAGTTTAATAAGGAGTATAATCTGGTTGTAGGAATAGAACCTATTAGGTGGTTTATATAATGGAAACAAATGCTTTATTTTACAAGATTCAAAAGAGAATGATTAGGACCGAGGATTATATAAAATGGTCGCACAACTTGTTGAAAACCGATGTGTCATCAAAATCTTTAAATATTATTTCTTCATTTCCATTTGACCAAAATATTTTCGAAGTCGAAGTTTATTTTAAAAGAGCTATCAATGAATTGGCAATAGAGAAACCAACCCTTGAGAGATGTGCTAGAGCCTATATAGGTCATTTAGCCAATGAAATTATTAAAGAAAATAATCATTCATCGACCTTTGATTTTGCTTATATGATTTATCGGATTGTTGCCTCGGATTTAGATTACCCAAATGATTTGATGGAGTGGTATGAAATAAGTGAAATGATTGATGAACTACGAAATGGTGATATACCTTTAGAGTTTGATGAGAACGATGTAATATCAAGGATTAAAAATGAGGCAGGTAAATATCTTAATAGGGATTAGTATTTCTTCTTCATCTAACGGGTGCGTTAGTGTGGTAATGAGTAATTATTGATCCAACGTAATATAGTATTTTACATAGATAGAAACTAATTATAAAGGAGTCTAAAGTTATGGGAATTTTATTCATCAAACTCTTCAGGCTCGCTTTTCTTATAGAGGTCCTACCAGCCAAACGCGGAAAACTTGGGCGAGAAACATATATATGGAAAATTATTTGAAAGGTTATACTAAGATGAGTGCGATGATAGTAACCTTGATTGGGGCATCTTCTCGACCATCGGAGGTACAGTAACAAAGCAAAGTTAGAGGAGGTTAAAATGGAGAAGCAAGCAGTTTTATTTCATTCATTAGAGGGCGAAAAAATCTACTTCAAAGCGCTAAGGATAGAGGATGTTCAAGAGATACATCATTATGCGTCAGATCAAAAGGTTTCACGATTTATTGGCTGGAATTTGATGAGTACTTTAGAGGATACTAGACAGTTCATTGAAATAATGATAAAGCGTGAGTCGGAAGGAACTCATTTATATTCCTCCATTGTTGAAAAAATAACTCATGAAATTATAGGGACAGCCATAATTTTCAACTTTGACAAAGAAGCAAACCAAGCTGAAATTGGCTATGTGTTGCATAAACAACATTGGGATAAGGGGTATGGAACGGAGATTGTTGCGTTGATAAGTGATTTTGCATTTAAATCACTTAAACTTCATAAGCTCCATGCTGCGGTAGTGCATGCCAATATTGGTTCTGCACGGATACTTGAAAAGAACAGCTTTGAGTTAGAAGGACGATTAAAAGACCACTATTTCATAGAGGATAAGTACTATGATGCATTACTTTTCGGCAAAATTACGAACCTGGGAACTTAGCCAATAAAATATAGTTTCTTCCTATTCCATTAAAGGGCCTAATTCTTTAATAAGAATTGCTTTATTAATGAACTATCGGGTGCGTTAGCTTAAGATCAGAGCTGTCTATTTGGCAGCTTTTTTTTATGGAACTAAAAGGGCAGGATAGTCCATTACACATATGGGTTATTATGGTAGTGTGTAATCTGCTTAGTCGTATATATAAAAACAAGGAACTATAAACCGAATATTGCAATTTAGGTTTAATGTAAAAAAATCAATATCATATTGTGCTAACGGGTGCTTTACATTATTAAAAGGAGCTGATTACAGCTCCTTTCTTATGCAACTATAAAGAGGTAGTTTGGGTCGTTAAACTAACTAACCTGCCATTTTTTAAAATAAAACAATTCTGAATCTAACTTTTTCCATTTTTATAAATTATAATCTTTTATGTAAATAACAAACAACTAAGGAGTTGGACATTTTGAAAAAGTATTCTCAAAGGTTTTTATTAGCATTCTGTAGTTTAGTTTTATTTACTACATTATTTGTACCATTTACAAATGCTAAAGCATCTGAAAACCAAGTTAAATCGGTTAATGAAAATGAACAAGTAGACTCAGGAGAAATGTTAGACGAAGACGAAGCAGCAGAAGTGGAAGTATTAATTTTAAATCCAGAAGAACAAGCAGAACTAGATAAACTTTCAGCTCTTCTAGCTCAATCATTCGTTAGAAATGATATGGGCTCATATTCATTTGATGTTAACAAAGCAAAAGAATTAGGCTTAACTCCAGAAGAAATTGAATTAGCTAATCATTTATTTACAGATGTATTGAATCAAAAAGATATTAAAAAAATAGTAGGGGATAACGCACCTGCCATTGTTACATATTCTAAAGCAAAAATAGCTGCAAAAGCACTTGCTGTTACTTTAAAGAAATATGGTTCGAAAGTAGATAGTGCTATTGATAAGGGTATTGATTTATTGCCTATTAAGGCAGAAAATAAGAAAAAGTATAAAAAGATTATTACAACTGTTGCTCTTGTAAAAGTACTAAATAATTTTATTGGAGTTACAGATACAGTTGAAAACCTAGTTGTACGTGGTATTCAAACATTAGTGCCTGGTATGCCTGATTGGATAGCAAGTGGAATTGCAAAAACCTTAATGATGGTTCTTCCAATTTAGTTTATAATTAAGAGATAATAATGATTTGGAAGGATATTCATTTTGGAAAATAAAAAACCTTGGTATTTAAGAAAAAAAATCCTATATTTTATTTGCATAGTAACACCACCAATTGGATATATTGTATTGGTTACTAATTTAAAAAAATTTAAACAAGAAGAAAAAATTAATTTCCTTACTATCTCAACTATTATGACAGCTATATGGGTATTGAAATTTTTACCTAAAAATATAGAATTATATGTATGGTGCTTGATACTAGCTATAATAATTGGGAATTTTATCCTAAAACATTTTAAAAGGACGAAGTAAAAATGTTAGAGAATACTAGTGTAGGATACATAGTTGCTTGTATTTCAGTTACATTATGGGGAGTGTTTTGCTTTTTAGTCCTATTACTTCTATTCGCTTATGTTTTAGAGATGAAAATTTAAGGCCTAGTTTTTTTCTTAATGTTTTCTTTAGATATGTTGTAGGTATTATTTTCCCTATTGTCATATGGATATTGTATTTTAAATTTGTTTACTAATTTTTGTATTGTTGTAATTTAAAGGGGACAGCTAACCTATAAATTACGGGAGATTATAGAAGAAGAGACAAAGGTTGCTTTATATCCGATGTTAGAATTCATTGCACACAAAATTATCCATTACCAACAATGGCTAGAAAACAGGGAACTGAATGGGAAGAAGCAGAAGAAAAAGGGTATAAACTTGTTGATTCGTATGAAGAAACCATTAACTCTATTATGAATTTTTATATCGAATTCTGAATGAACTATCGGGTACGTTAGCTTAAGAGCTGTCTATACGGCAGCTTTTTTTTATGGAACTAAAAGGGGAGGATAGTCTAACAATCAATTTGGATAAAGGAGGTTATAAATTGTTAAAGTCTTTGCAAATAATTTTATCCATAACAGTCACTGCACTTGCAGGACATGTATTGATTACTGGTGATTTTAAGTTTCAACCATATATGATGTTGTTTTTTGGTTTAACGATGTTGGTAATGGGATTAAGAGAATTTCAAAAGGGACAAAAAGGTTACGGCTGGCTAAGTATAGTTTTATTTATATTTAGTATATTTGTATCAATCCAAAGTTTCTTATTGAAGTAACGCGTGCGTTAGCTGAAGATCAGAGCTGTCTATACGGCAGCTTTTCTTTATGGAACTATCAGGGCAGATTAGTTCAAGCGTGCATATGGAGTTGTTCAACAATTGGACCAATTATTGAAGAGTAGTCTTGTTTAGAATGAGTATATTTGAAATAATTGGAGCTTGATAAAAAAAAAGAGTTTTTGTAGGTGGTGATTCGTTCGTGGAGAGTGTTTTCGTAAAGTTAATTTTAGTTTTATCTATTTTTGGACTTTTTCTCTTTTTCATTAATAAAGTTTTGAGAAAATGGCTTAATGTTGAAAAGAAAAAATTTTTTTCCTATGGCCATGTAAATGATAAACACAAAAAAATTGATTGGACAATTAGAATCATTTTTATTGTCTTTATGTTTATCGGTGTTTTCACTAACGTCAAACGTGACCCTTTAGAGCATATTTGGTTTTTGGAAACGCAGATCCTTCTGTTTGTTTTTATAATTGCACTTGAAACAGCTAGAGTAATTATGGAGAAGAGATATGCAGAAAATAGAAATGATTATATTTTTTCAACTATTCAATTAGCGATAATATTAATATTTTTACTTTCAGTGTTTACGACTGATTTTTTTGGATTGTTGAAATGGTAAAAAATCTATCTTCAGAAACCGGGGGCGCGATTCTTGAATGAAGTTCGCCTTTCTTAAGAACTAACGGGTGCAGGAGCTGATCAGCAGCTCCTTTTTTTCTGGAACTAAAGGGGAAGATTAGTTCGAAAATTAATTTTCTTTTTTGGTGATTTAGATAAAGGTTGGTGAAGAATTTTGAAAAAAAATTATACGGTTTTCTTTTTACTTTTGTTTATTGTAGCTATTTCTAATGGTATGTCACTTAAAAATCATTTCAACTATTCTATGATTATTGGAGTTGGTTTAGCGACAATATCTATATTAGCTGCTGGATTTTCGCTGGGAAAAAGGAACAAGGTAAATAATTCACATCATTAAATTGTTTGTTAAGCTAACGTGTGCTTTACATCAATAAGGGAGGTTGTTAACGCACCCTTTTCCTAATGAACTAGAGGGTGCGTTACTTTAGTAAGACAAATGAAAAATTGTTGGTGGTACCTTTTAACGTTGTATATCTGCATTTTCTTGACGCAACCTCTTTTATTCTAATTAAGTTTTTTAACAAAGGTGTTAATTACTTCGATATAATTTTCCATATAATACTTAAATTGGGAGGTTGTGAATATGGGACTTTTAATTGTTTATGCAACAGGATTATTAATAGGTGTTGCTCTGGTTACTCTTAGTTCTTTTTTAAAAGAGTTGGATCATAAAAAAAGAAGTATTTTCGTGGCTGTGATTGGTGTATTTGCAGTCATTGGAGGTTTAGTCATTGGCGGATTTGAAGGGATGCCAATTAGTATAATAGGTATTGGTATTTTAACCGTTCCGATTTTACTATTATTTGCCGGAAATAAATCAATGATAAGAAATATGGTTTTCGCAATAGTAGTATTGGTGCCATTAGCTGTCTTTATTTATGCTGGTGTTGATAAAATTTTTGGGGATAATTTCATTGTGGTTGCTAAAAATGAAAATTTGGATACTTATTTAAAACAGTATTATGAAGAGTTACAAGTGAAGACAGACAAGCAAGGATTTAAAAGGCTTGAACCAAATAATGGCGAAAAGGTGATAGTTCTTTCTTTAGGTAAAGAAAAGCAAGGCAATAATATAGAAGTTACAGGGATAGAAAAACAAGGTGATAGAACATTGATTAATGTAAAGTCCTTTTATAATCAATCAACAGAATAGAATCCAACTATTATTATTCTATTAGACAAACTTGGTAAAAACGTTGTTGTCCAGGATGCTGATGGAACTGTTTATGAGGAAGTTAAATGAAAAAAAGGAACTAATGGGTCCTTTTTTATTTAGAGTTTTTTAGATAATACCTATGTTAGCACCGATATTTTCTGTTTTATCTTAACCATTTGAATAGTTGTATTGGAATGGATAGATTGGAGAGGTTTTATGTTTAAAAGATATAGATGGTGGATGGTCGTTTTAGCTCTTTCGATAGTAGCATTCTATTTTTATGACTTACTAAGTGCAGATAAACGAACGGTCGAGGAATATGCAAACAGGCTTTACTCTTATCCACTTCCACCGAATACGGAAATTATAGACAAGGGTTTTGATTATGGAGTTTCGTATGGTGGAGGACCTTGGGGGAGTGGAGGTCAACCAACTGTTGTTGCTTATATGAAGTTATCCTCTGAATTAAGCGAGAGAAAATTAATGGACTACTATAAGATCAATAGTTCTTTAAAAGGTTTTGAAGTTTACTTTAAAGGTGACGAAGAAATAATAAAAACATTTGATGGAAAGAAGAGTTGGTACGAAGGGAAAACTCCATCAAATCCAAGTGAAAAAAGTAATGAAGGGGAACCTATTGAACTTATTGTTCAAAAAAGAACATTATTTGAATCTCCTTTTGGAGAACTTGCTGATGTATTCCATTAGAAAGCATATTCTTTTTCGGTTGTGAAGTTATACTAACGGGTGTGTCAGCTGAATATCGGAACTGTCTTTAAGTTTTGCTTTTTTAATGAACTAAAGGGGCAGTTTAGTTTTAATAAAGAATAACAAATTGTGAAGAATAAGGAGTAGATAAAACAATATGAGGTGAATCTTGATGATTAAAAGATACATAATTTTTTTTGGATTATTGTTATTTGTTATGACTCCTTTACAAACTGTTAAGGCAGAAACTGGTTCAAATGCGGAAAGAGAGTATTTCACGACAGAGGATATCATGGCAGATATTGTGTTTCCGTCTATTGATAAAGAGGTTGTAAAAGAGTATGAGGGTGATTCTTTCGTAGGCTGGCAATGGAAAAGAATTGTTGGTATAACTTACAATAACAATCATTCTTATGATGTTTCTGTTAGGATTGAAGTACCTTTAAAGGGAAATCCAAATGAATTTAGCGAGGATTTAATTAAAGTAAGAATTTCTCCATCTTGTGATAGTGAGAAACTTAATAAGCAGTTATGTGATCACGATTTTACGATAAAAATTGTGGAATACAAACATTTGACCCAATAAGAATTATTCCCTTTTACTTCACTAACAGGTATGTTGGCTTTAATTCTTGGCTTTTCAGGTAAAAGCAAACGTGACTCACTGTACATCTATAACGCACAGTGAATGATGTTTGCTTTTTTCTTATGGAGTTTATATGGCAGGACAGTTTACGATGAACTTCTATTCTCTTCTGACAAGCAAAAGTTTTAAATGATATGAATAAAGTTGAATGAATATAGAGTTTTAAAGGGAAATAGAAAAATCGTTCGATTCAAAAAAAATAGAGAAAAGGGTAATCTCCTTCTTCCTTTTATCGTATGAATATTGATCCAACAGTCCATGTAATGTGGAGGCTTCCACTTATAACTTTAACTTTATAATCACTATAACGAGCATGTTCACTCAATCCTTGATTTCCCCTTTGGACTGAATCTTTTACATAAATAAATGAATTCAAAGAACTGTAAAATGTATACGTACTTTCATACTCATCTTTTGGCCATAGAGATGGTTCCTTTTCATGTATAACATAGGGGGATGATAGGTAAATACCACTTTTAATAAAAGTATAGTTTTCGGATAAAATGGAAAACGAACCTAATAAGTAAAGAAAATTAGTAAAAATAACTAGATTAAACAAAGTATTTTCTTTCTTTTTATTAAGCTTAATCTTTTTCGATAGTATAGAAGTTGAAATAGGCATAACAATTAAACCAATTATCGCAATCCATTTATCAAAAGGTTCCCCATTCACCCATATTAGTATTCCCATTAATCTCAATAGAACAAAGAGTAACACAAAAGCCGTTAATAATGATGCTAGATAGATGGTGAACTTCTTAAAATTCAATGATTTCACCTCTTTGGGATTCTACCATTTTTATGGTTTTCAGTAAATATAAAGAAAAAAGATTAAAACCACGTTAAGTAAATAAGCAGATTTAGATATCTCTATATGTGTACTTGGATAACATCGATTGCATTACCATCAAGATTACGTAGCCCTGAATCTTTGTTCAACAATTGGGCCATTTAATCGAATAAGTGTGTATTTGAAATAAAGCTGCACTGCTTTGAAAAAACTCTGTATATAAGCGTGCATTTGTTGAACAGAAAGTAAAAGGGGTGATACCTATTAATAAGTATCCCCCCTTTTTGTAACTTTTTATGATTTTTAGGTTTCAAACAACATTAAATCCGTATCATTTCTCTCTAATCCGCTCCGTTAGACGGTAGGTTATTATCCAATACAAAAGGGCTAAAGCGCTGACAGAGGCACCAAATAGAGATACTCCGATCCATCCATAGTTTGCGTATATATTGGTTGAAATAATTGAACCCATGGCACTGCCGATGGAATAAAAAATCATGTAAGCAGCAGTAAGTCGGCTTCTTGCCTCTGGACGCACTGTGAAAATCATACTCTGGTTGGTTACATGTACTGCTTGCACAGCCAGGTCAAGAAAGATAACGCCAATGACTAATGCGACCAGTGAGTGTTCGGTAAAGCTGATTGGGAACCATGATGCTAACAATAAAACTAGGGCTATGCAGGTTGTTCGCTGGCCTAGACCTCGATCAGCAAGACCTCCAGCACGAGCAGCAGCTAATGCTCCGGCAACTCCAGCAAGACCAAACGCTCCAATAACGGTATGTGAAAGGGAGTATGGTGGAGCACTGAGAGGTAGCACCAGCGAAGTCCACAATGTGCTAAACGCGGTAAACATCAGCAGAGCCAGTACTCCGCGGATGCGTAGGATTCGTTCTTGCCTGAACAATGTGAGCACTGAACGGAGCAGCTGCGGATAGGATAGTGACTCTCTTTTGCTTTCATCACGCGGGAGTACTCGGAACAACACGCCAGTCATGATGAGCATCATGGCGGCAGAAACAAGATAGACCGAACGCCAACCGGCGAGATCGGTTAGTACACCAGCGAATGTTCTTGCGAGCAGAATGCCAATCACGATTCCACTTTGCACCAAGCCGACTATACGTCCACGCTCGGATGGGGCAGCCAAAGTCGATGCGAACGCTACGTGCACTTGAGTCACTACAGCAAGCAGCCCGACCGCAGCTAACCCGGTGAACAGCACTGTGGTGATGGGGGCGATGCCGACCACAACCAGAGACAAAACGGATAAAAGCATTTGTCCGATGATTAGCCGACGTCGATTCAGTAGATCACCGAGCGGTACCAGCAGTAGCAGTCCTAGCGCGTAACAAAGTTGGGTAATGGTGATGACGATGCCGATGGATGAATGGGAGACACCAAATTCGATGGACAGGGAGTCTAGCAACGGTTGTGCATAATATATGTTGGCGACAGCCATCCCACAGGCTGTTGCAAACAATAGTGCCATGTAGCGAGTCATGGTTGATCCGGATGCTATTTGAGATTGATCCGTTATCGTATCATGATCTTCACCTTTAATTGTTGTTTTTTCTTTTACCTTCACTATAACTTCCCTCCTTTTTGTACTTAACAGTATAATATATCGTTCGGTATGAAATAATTCCTTTTTAGGATAACCAACAAAACGTTTTGATGTCAAGTAAGTTAAGCAGTAATTAGAATGACGTCCTTGATGATCATCACAATTTGACATTAGGACTGTAATTAAATAAGATTATAATGTACCGATTGGTAATTAAAAGGAGGATTAATTATCCATGAATCAAATACCGGGGAATAACGAATTCACTGAAATATCTGGGGGCGATTCACCAGCTCCAAAATTCCTACAGACAAACGAACAGATTATAAAAAGCTTCTTTGAAGTTGTCAGATCAGGTAGCAATCCCGAACAAGCTAAGTTTTTTATGGCGAAAGAGGTAAGAGCACATCAAGTGAATTCAGAAAGCATGGTGACAATTAAAAGGTCACCTGAGAATTATGCTGATCATATAAGAGAAATGAAAGATTCATGGGGGAATTTTAAAATAGAAATCCAAGAATTAATTTCTCAAAATCAAAAAGTTCATGTCAGATGGAAGCAGACAGGAATGCATATTGGAGAGTACGAGGGTTATCTGCCTACAAATAAAGAGGTTATTGAAATAGGTAGTGCCGTATACCTGTTAGAGGATCAAAAAATCGTGGAATACTGGATTCAGGTGGACAGATTGGGAATCCTTGAGCAAATAAAAAAGAATCAAGAACAAGATTAATTATCTAGTGAAGAAATTTTGTTTTTTGAAATGAGGGATTTATTATGGTTCGACAACGTGAATTTGATGAGGAAAAAGCGTTGGATGATGCTATGCTGCTTTTTTGGGAGAAGGGGTACAAGGCTACTTCGCTAAGCGATTTGACTGCCAAAATGGAAATACAACGACCAAGCTTATACTCAGCTTTTGGAGACAAAGAGAAATTGTTTGAGTCTGCATTACGCAAATATACAAAGCTACATGCTTCCCATATTCGAACAAAATTTCAAAACAATCTATCTGTAAAGGAAGCATTTCGAACATTTTTTAAAGATTTGGTGGAAGAGGAATATAAAGAAAGTCCGAACAAGGGATGTTTTTGCATTAATACAATGGTGGAACTTGCCCCTCACGATGAAAAATTTGAAATCCTTACAAGGGAGCATCAAATGTATCTTTCGATCATATTTCAAGAAACGATTGTCCGAGGTATTCGCTCAGGTGAGCTCGAAAGCAGCCTTGATGCTAAAGTTTTGGCACAGACACTAGTCGTTTCATTAATCGGGCTTACCGTGTTAATGAAATCTCGTCCAGAGCGTTCATTTGTAGAAAATTCAGTAGCGATGATATTATCATTATTAAAATAAATTCACCAAAATTCCAGTTTCATCAATCATGTCAGTCTCTGTGATCGATCGATTACAGCTGTCATGCTTATGTTTATTAACCAGTTTTGGCATGCTGATTGGTATTGGTGGAGGTTATGTAATGAGGTTTAGTTCATTCAAATTATTTAATTAGTTATTCAACTAACGGGTGCAATACTCTAGAAATCGACTTAAGATTGAAATTTGTCTTAGCATATATTCTGGAATGGCTGAAATAGCATTTTTGCTACCATCCGTAAAAGAACACACTCTCGACGGTGGAGTTTCTACTCATAACAACCATTATTCGCATTTCATAAATCGTAACACCAAGATAAGGAGAATTTTATGTCTTTTACACAACAGTTTTTTTTAGTAATCATGATAATATTAATCATATTTTATTCTGTTGAAAATGCTAAAGGTGCTCCAAAGAGGTCTAAGTCTAGTATTGCACTACTCTTATTAGTGACTGTTATATTAGTATCTACTATCACTTTTCTCATACTTTGAGAGATTAATTTAAAATGAAAAATCATTACAACCCTAGTCAATATAACACCTAATTAACAGAAGCTGCGAAACCATAAAAAAGTACCCTTAATTAACTAACGGGCAGAATAGTTGAAGAAAGTTAACGAAAGTTTTGGTGTGAAAGGAAAGTAATGGATAAGGTAAAACTTTATTTAAATTATCGAAAGAAATCATATCTTTTAAACACTGCACTTTTTATGGCAGGTTTCATTTTTGTTATATGTATATTTGGACCGCCGAAGTATTATGTTGTCCCCATTTTATCAATGATAACGGCTTATGGTTTTTTAGAGTTTGTAGAATATAAACGTTGGAAAAAAGAAAATTATTGAGTTTAGCATCCTCAACTAACTGGTGCTTTAATTCATTAAAAGGGGGTGCTTCGGCAGCTCTTTTTCTTATGGAACACGGGGCAGGTTAATTGCATGACATATTATTTGTTTTATCCACGTGCGTTGATACTTAAAAGCACTAATCACACGCAGCAGGCGTAGCGATCAAATGGAGTTACTGAACGGTTCATTATACACATGGAATTGCACAAAGTGTGGAATTTTTCTTGACAACGCTGTCATGGAAAACTTCTTTCGGTTAAAGACTGAATTGCATGAATATCCATTATTACAACCATCAACGAATTAAAGTGTAGGTAAAAGGCATGAGCTCGGTGAATTCAGGGTTCATGCCCTCAAGGCTGCCTGACTAACTTTTTGGATTCGCTTCATAAAGGCAGTTTATTTACTCGCTCTTTCGTTCGATTTTTGTCTTTTATGCAATGTATGCTTTGTTCCCCATTCATGCATTGCGTGTAAGATTGGTTCCAAGCTCCTGCCGTATTCAGTGATCGAATATTCCACTTTAGGAGGAACCTGTGGATAGACAACACGCTGAATAATATCTTCGTTTTCTAACTCACGTAATTGATTAGTCAACATTTTTTGCGTGATTCCAGGCATTCTTCGTTTTAATTCACTGAACCTTTGAGTACCGTTCGTAAATAAATGCAATAAGATAATTGGTTTCCATTTCCCGACTAATATGCTTAAAGCATCTTCGACACGACATGATTCTGGTTCTATATTCATCCTAATTGCTCCTTTAGTATCTTTTTCTATACTATACCACTTTTAAGTGCGTACTTTTTAATATGACCATTATGCGTAATAATAACATCAAAAGGAAATCTAAAAGCATTTTTTTATATAGGAGTAAGGAAAGATCATGATATGAACGAGAGGGGTTTGCCTTATGAACAAGAAAAATCAAAGTAAGTTTGAATTTGGTGTCTATACGTTTGGAGAACTGATTCGGGATCCTATTACCGGAAAAGTCATTTCTGCGGAAGAGCGTATTCAAAATATCATGAAGACAGCGAAGCTGGCTGATGAAGCTGGGGTGGATATTTTTGGTTTAGGGGAACATCATCGTTTGGATTTTGCGGTTTCAGCGACACCTGTTGTGTTAGCAGCGATTGCACAAGCAACAAAAAATATCCGATTGGCCAGTGCTACAACTGTATTAGGTACAGCAGATCCTGTAAGAGTATTCGAAGACTTTTCGACATTAGATTTAATTTCAGGTGGCCGTGCGGAAATTATGGCAGGTAGAGGATCATTTATCGAATCGTTCCCTCTTTTTGGCTATAATTTGGATGATTATCATGAACTTTTTGAAGAGAAATTACAATTGTTACATGAATTAAATAATAATGAACGTGTTACATGGCAAGGAAAGTTTCGTTCGCCGCTAAATAATAGCGAGATTGCACCTAGACCAAAACAAAATAAGATTCCCATTTGGAGAGGAGTGGGGGGAACCCCTGAAAGTGCAGTTCGGGCTGGGCAGGCTGGTCTTGGAATGGCACTCGCCATTTTAGGAGGTAATCCTCTTTATGTAAAACCTTTAGTGGAAGCCTATCGTCAAGCTGGGATTTCGGCAGGACACGCAGAAGAGGACCTGAAAATTGCAATCACAAGC
Source organism: Peribacillus muralis (assembly GCF_001645685.2). Taxonomy (NCBI): domain Bacteria; kingdom Bacillati; phylum Bacillota; class Bacilli; order Caryophanales; family Bacillaceae; genus Peribacillus; species Peribacillus muralis. The sequence goes on from NZ_CP017081.1 coordinate 59,837, forward strand.
CATGGCTATATTGGCAAGACGGCAGAACAGGCTGTGGATGAATTTCACCCATATTATTCGAATTATATTGGATCGATGGCAAGAAGAAATATTCCTAAAGAGCAAGTGGCAGCAGCTGTCTCTAAAAACGATGCACTTGCTGTTGGAGGTCCTGAAGAAATCATTGAAAAGATCCTTTATCAATATGAATTATTTGGGCATGAACGCTTTATAATGCAGCTTGATATTTGTCAGCCGGTTTCCCAGGTTGAAAGTGCGATCGAATTATTAGCGACTAAAGTAATGCCAGTAGTAAGACGGGAAATTGAAAAACAAAAAAATGAAGCAGTTAATTAACGAACCTAAACCAATTTTTAATGCCCACTAGTATACCACTTTAAATGGTTACCTTTATAAGTGATGATTAATAACATTGAGAGATAGGATGATAGTAAATGACAAAAATCGGTATTTTAGTTGGTAGCTTACGAAAAGAATCTTTTTCTAAAAAAATCGCATCGAATGTTGCAGCTTTGTTTCCCGAGGGATATGAAACAGAATGTATCGAAATCGGAAATCTCCCATTCTATAATCAGGATGATGATGGTGAAAATAATGTCCTACCAGAATATACGGCATTTCGTTACAAAACGAAGCAATTTGATGCTTTTTTATTTGTAACTCCTGAATATAACCGTTCTGTGCCAGCTGTATTAAGTAATGCAATGGATATAGGTTCACGTCCTTATGGAGCGAGTGTTTGGAATGGTAAACCAGCAGCAATTATTAGTCAATCACTTGGTAATTTAGGTGGGTTTGGTGCAAACCACCATTTACGTCAAACACTTGTATGCTTAAATATGCCAGTGGTTCACCAACCGGAAGCTTATTTGAGTAACGCGGCAGCTTTGCTGGATGAAAGCGGGAAAATTAAGAATGAAGGAACTGTTCAATTCTTACAATCATTTGTCGATACGTTTATAGATTTAATTCAGAGATATCAAGTGTAGTTTTATCCAGCAAACGGTCCCGATTGTAAAACATGAAGTAAAAGGGCGATACATATTAATCATATCTAATATGTATCACCCTTTATTTTTTATGGCTGTTGGTAGGACCCTTGTGACATATGTCGCTGTAATTCTTTAGAAAATAATTGTTTTTCATCAGAAATTGATAGATTCATACAAAATCGCCATCCTTTCTTTCTATTTCTACAAATAGGTTAGGCATTTTTTGATTTTAAAGGTGGAATTCTATGGTGAATCATATATAAGGTAAAATCAATTATAGGTAATAATTGATATTTAATCGATATTAGAACTTATTACTTTATATTTATCTTCTTTTGCAACATCTATAATTGCAACAATCTTTTTTTGTTCATTATTCAGCTCATGTCCTTCGATCCAAACTTTATATCCCATTTCTCCCGTTACTCCAACTTCAGTTATAACAACATCTAAATCTTTTTCTTTTTGAAAATATTCAATAGCCGTTTCCTTTGCTTTTTCTCGAGTTTTTGGAAATTCTTTCTCACTTAATGGATCTATCGTTGTTAATGAAATGTAAGAGACAAAACCAATAATAATTAATGTTATGGTAGAAAGTCCAACTAATAATTTTTTTATTCATTTTCATCCTGGTTTTAGCCAAATATAATAATCATTCCTCTAACTATCCTCTAATCTTTAACTTAATTAATCTATTATGGAATTCTAGATTTTTCTTATGGAACAATCGCCAATTCTTGAATAAGAGGAAAGGGGAACGACGGAGTTTTGTAGAAATAATAAAAATGAATAAATTTTTTTACTCTCCATATCTTTTTAAGAAGGAAAAACGTTAGTTAAATGAAAGGTATTTTTACACTCTATAAAATGAATGGGGGAAAACGATGAAGGTCCTAATATTAGGAGGTACTCGTTTTTTAGGAAAAGCTTTGGTAAAAGAAGCATTGAAAAGAGGTCACGAAGTTACATTATTTAATCGCGGTACCAATAAAGAGATATTTCCTGAGATTGAGCAGCTGACTGGTGATAGAGACGGTGATGTTTCACTCCTGGAAAACCGGAAATGGGATGTTGTAATGGATACGTGCGGACTTGCTCCGCATCAAATCAAAAAAATTGCGACTGTACTTGGGGATAACGTCGAGCATTATACCTATATCTCAAGCATCTCTCTTTATAAGGATTGGATTCCCCTCAATATTACGGAAGACTATGATTTACAATCGATGCCTCCGAATGATAAGTTGAAAGACGTTGAAGAAGGGAAAATTTCTCCCTATGAGTATTACGGTGCGTTGAAGGTACTTTGTGAAGCTGAAGCGGAAAAGCATTGGCCGGGGCGTGTGTTGCATGTTAGAGCAGGGCTGCTTGTCGGACCGTTTGACTATACGGATCGGCTCTCGTACTGGGTTCAGCGTGTGGCACAGGGTGGAAAAGTATTGGTGCCGGGACGTACAGATCGTCCTGTTCAATTGATTGACGTAAAAGATATAGCAACATGGGTATTCAATATGGCAGAAAGCAGAAAAAAGGGCACGTTTAATGTTACAGGTCCCAATTATAAATTGACAATGGAAGAGCTATTAAACACCTGTAAAGCTGTCACAAACAGTGATACCGAATTTGTCTGGGCAGAAGAACAGTTTATAGTGGAGCACAAAGTTGAGCCATGGACGGAAATGCCTTTTTGGATTCCTGAACACTTCCCGTTAGAAGGAGAAACAGAACCGTGGAAAGGATCTTTTTCCATCAGCATAGAAAAAGCTATTAAAGCTGGTCTTTCCTTCCGGACTCTTGAAGATACTATTTATGATGTGTATCAATGGGAAAAAGCGAGACAGGATACAGATCGAAAAACAGGGATATCACTGGAAAGAGAGCAAGAGCTGCTGGAGGCTTGGTTCCAAAAAGAAAAAAAGGAGACATGGTGAGGGGGTTATGCCCACCATGCCAATCTCATTCAAGGGAAAATGCATCCTGTATATTTAATTATTCTCATTGATATTCTTCATCAATCGGGGCGATTCTTTAATGAGAATCGCTTTTCTTGATGAACTAACGGGGCAGGATGGATCTACAAGCGTAGTGTCTTGGGACTGTTACATTTTGATATTAATAGAGTATTCCTATAAAATGATTTAAAAATGGTACTGATATTACCAGGAGGATTTTTATGGCGAAATATATCTCGATTTCTTTATTAATATTTATTGGCTGCTTTATCTTGTTATTGGCATTACTTCCTGTCTTAGAAGATGTTATGATTTCATTTTCATGTATTTTTCTTTTGCTGTTATCTATAATTATTTCTTTATTAGTTAGGATTGTTGAATTACTCAAGAAAAAATAAAATATATAAAAGAATTTCAATGAGTTGGAGCTGTAAAAATAATACTATTTGTTACACAGTTTGTGTCTACTCAACAATATGTTATAGAACTGACGGGTGCTTGGTTGGGTAGTCTTCTGCAGAAGGCTCTCTTTTTTTATGAAAAAATGTGATATTTATTGTTTACTTATCGAATACTCAATCGTTCATAGTGTAGGAGGGGGGCATGGATGAACAAATAAATCTGTACTTAAATGAAAAATTGAAGGCTGTGTGTGTCCCATATTTGTTATGTTAAAGAAAAGAAAGGGGATTTGAAATGAGAATTTTTGATGCACATTTTCATATTATCGATTTTGATTTTCCGATCATCGAAAACCAAGGATATATGCCACCTAGCTATGCTGTAGAAGATTATCAAAATGAAACTGCTGATTTAAATGTATTGGGTGGAGCGATTGTATCCGGGTCATTTCAAGGTTTTGACCAAGAATATTTATTGAAGGCCCTTAAACAAATGGGATCAACATTTTGTGGCGTTACGCAATTACCTTTTACGGTGACGGACGAAGAAATCATACGTTTAAATAAAAATGGGGTAAAAGCACTGCGTTTTAATATAAAACGAGGCGGTTCAGAAGATTTATCGAAGTTCGATTACTTTGCCAGGAGAGTATTTGATTTAGTGGGGTGGCATAGCGAGCTTTATATTGATTCAAAAGCGTTACCAGAAATTTCATCAACTATTGTAAAATTACCTGCGATTTCAATTGACCATTTAGGATTATCTGAAGAGGGATTACCTCATTTATTAAAGCTGGTGGATAAAGGCATTCGAGTTAAAGCCACTGGTTTTGGCCGTGTAGAATTGAATATTGAGAATGCCTTAAACTCAATTTATGATAGTAACCCAGACGCTCTTATGTTCGGAACAGATTTGCCATCTACAAGGGCGAAAAGACACTTTGAGTATGCAGACATTGAATTGATTCAGCGTCTTTTTGATGAAAAAGCTACAGAAAAAATATTGTACACGAATGCATTAAAATGGTATTTTAAGTAACCCGACTTCATTGATTTAGAATGAAAATTGTAAGGTGTGTGAGCGCACTTAAACTAACGGGGTGCTTTACTTCAATAAGGGAGTTGGTTTGGCAGCTCTTTTTTCTTATATCTTAAAATGCTTGATGTTTATGTGCATTACTTTTTTGTCAGTGTGGATTTTAGGGTTCCCTAATATGGGTTTAACTGTATAAAAAGTGACTGTTTAAAAAAGGCATCGTTCGCTCAAAAAATTGAGTAAACGATGCCTTTTGATTCACATGGACTTTTCCAATGGCCTCTTACATTTAAGCTGGTAATATGTTTTTCAAACTAGCAATAAGTTGTAGTAAAAGCAGCCAACCAAGGATTCAGTCTCTTGGAAGAATGCCTCATGAAAAATATGCAATTAAAATGTTACTTTTCCGGGGTATAAATAGTTTTACTATTTCCATCAATAATTAATAGTGATTTCCCCGGTATTTTATCGCCTTTAAAGTTAAATTCATCATCTGAAAAATTGGCTACTACACTCAATTCTTTACCGTATTCTGTCATTTGGACTAATCTATCGTCTGATATGATTTTAAAATCTGTCATTTCTTCCGTTATTGCTTTTTTACTGAAATTAGACCATACCTCAGAATGTCTTACTATTGTTTCTTTATGTTTTTCCCACTCGTGTTTATCAATATGATATAAGGGAGGTACATTATAAAGTACTTCATACAGCATCCTATTGGATATTTCATCTTCTATTTTTAAAGTTCCCCATCCCCACCAATAAGTCGTAATCACTGAATCGTTGTAGACCAACTTATACAATGGGATAGTGTAGTTTGTATCCAAAAACAGCTTCTTGTACTTATCTTTTAAAGGTATTTGTTTAGAAAATAATTCGGGTACTCCGCCAGTACTCGAATAATATCTTCCTACATAATACTCACTTTCTTTGTTTCTCGCCATATCTTCATCCATCCAAGAAAATGATGGCGTTTCTATTCCATGTGCAAAAGCAACAGTTTTGTTTGCAAAATCATTGCCGCCTTCAGTTCCAACTACCATTTTCCATTCTTTTTGCAGATATTCAATTCTCTTGATTCTTGCTTGGATATCTTCCTCTTCAGTAGTTACATGTTCTGGAGAATAGTCATCGTAGATCTCCCCAGTACCATCCGTGTCTAAAAACCATGAGTTAAATGCTAAGCCCGTATTTAAAATTGAAGTTACTCTTTCTTTTACACTAGGCATTGCAAGTGTCGGATTCAACTTTCTACCTTGACCTTGGAATCCTTCGATCTTGTTCCCATCTTTATTGGTGACAGTTGCATTCTCATAAAGTGAAGTATCTTTAAACTTAGCAGTTTCCCATTTCTCTTTACCTGGTTCGTGGATTGAATGATACGAATCATAAGTGCCAATTAAATAGCCCATATCGTTTACTTCTTTTACTAACTCCGGTTTAATAAATCCTTCTTGCCAGTCATCTAAACCAATCCACATATTTTCTAGCCCAGAATCCTTCATATCCTTTATCACATCTACAGTATTTGCATCTGCCCACTGCTCTATTGGATCAACTGCATTTCCAAGTACGCTTTTTAATAATCTCTTATTTAGGTCAATTAATTCAACAGCATTTATATGGTCTATTCCTTTGTTCAATAATTCCTGTGTTTTTTTATCTGCTTCAGTAAAAATTTCTGGATTATAGAATTCTTTTAGCTGAAGTAAAGCACTTAAGCCTTTGACAATTCTATTTTTAGTATATTTGTCTACATAGTCTAAGTTATTTAAATCATTAAAGGCCGATGAAAGTTCTGAACCATCCTCAACTTTAGTATTTAGTAACCTCTGAATCCATGATTTCAGTTTTTCAGGGATAGCGTCTCTCAGTATAGCCCATTCTATATTTTCCTCTGAAATCACAGTTCTATCCCAAAAATAAGCATGTGGGGCACCATAAAGCTTTTCAATATTACTATTTTCTTCCGTCTTTTCGCCCAAGGTTTTGAAGTCCCCTTGTTCAACCAAATAATTTTTATAGGTCTTTGCAACATCTACTGGATCTTTTTTTGTTACATATATTCTAAAACCATATTCCTTCTGTTCGTTAATGGCTGGAAATTCATGATTAAAAGTAAACTCAATATCATTTTTTGTCTTAAAATTAACTTCACTATTATAAGGATTTTTAATTATATAGACTAGTGAATACTCACTTTTTTCAACTGCAAAAAACTGCATAGAAAAAGCCTCAATCACCTTCATTTTTTCTTCACTTAAATATTCTTTCCAAATAGAATCATTGCTTGGAATATACTTCCCTTGATTTAACGGGAGCATATATCCATCACCTTTCACTTTCGGCCACGCGAACATGTTATCTCCATCTTTGTTAGATATTATGGATACATCTACATAATCATCTTTTTTTTCAATTTCAACATCAATTTCCTTTTCTAAATAGCTCCAGGTAATAGTATCTCCACTGTCTTCTAAATTTGAAACCTCCATTTTTTCCAGTGGTTCCGATGCTTTTTCAATAGTTCCATTGGACTCTACCTCAAACGCTAAAGTTTCTGGATCCACACTAAAGTTAAAGTCTAAATTATCTATTTGTGAATGGACCTCTTTGCTAGGTATATTTTTGTCGTTCACACAGCCGGTAAGAACACTCGTTGCAATTGTAGCAATTAACATGATTGATAGTATTTTTTTCATGTATTGCACCTCCATAACCAGTGTAATCCCGGTGTGTTACACGAATGTCACAAAAAACACTAACCTATTATTTTTCAATTCAAGTCCAAAGTCTACATTGTGCTGCTTCAAAATGGTCTTGATGATCGGTAAGCCCAAACCTGTACCAGATATTTAAACAAAAGAAATCACCATTTTTATGAAAAGCTAGATTATATAAAAATAGGTGAAGTACAAGTTACTGAAAAACTCCAGTGAAAAAAATTATAAGATTATTTATGTTTTTCTTCTCTTCTATTAGATCTGTCTTTAAGTTGTAGTGGCAACTTATTCCGATTTCTAAAAAAAATTGTGAAGGATTGTACTTAAACTAACGGGTGCAATAGCTGAAGATCGGAGCTGTCTGAAGGAAGCTTTCCTATGGAACTATCATTCAAAATAACACATGTGTTTCTCATGAAACTTTTTCCATTTCCATTCTTGATATATAATGAATAGGGAATAATCGTTATGGGAGGTAAAAAATGAGAATAGTTGTATTAGCTGGCGGGTTAAGTGATGAAAGGGATGTTTCTCTTGCTTCTGGTGCTCAAATTTCCAATGCTTTAGTTTCTAAAAATCATGATGTATTATTACTAGATATTTATACAGGTTTACAAGATGTTTCTGATTTTGAATCCGCTTATAAAAAATATAAAAAAGAAACATATACTTATAATGTGCCTAAAGAAAAACCTAATTTGGAAGTATTACGAAAACAGCAAAATAATCAAAAGTCTTTAATTGGTCCTAATGTGTTAGAAATTTGTCAAGATGCCGATATTTGCTTCCTTGCTCTTCATGGTGGTATCGGTGAAAATGGACAGTTACAGGCCTTATTCGATATATACGGTATTCAATATACTGGTAGCGCTTATGAGGGCAGTCTATTAGCGATGAATAAAATAATTTCAAAGGAATTAATGGCTTTTAATGGAACCAAAACGCCGGAATGGGATATTTATCATTTTGGTAAAGAAATACCGGAAATTAAGTATCCAGTGGTTTTCAAGCCAAATGATAACGGGTCCAGTATAGGCGTGATCATTCTTAATGATTCTGATGAACTTCATAAAGCTTTAGAAGAAATGAAGGGTATTTCAAGTACTATTCTAATCGAAGAAAAAATAGATGGTAGAGAGTTTTCTGTTGGCATCATTGGAAGTTCTGCTTTACCTGTTATAGAAATTATTCCTAAGCAAGGTTTCTTCGATTACCAAAGTAAGTATCAAGAAGGTGCAAGTGAAGAAATATCTCCTGCAAATATTCCCAATAGTCTAGCTGAAGAGTTGCAAAACACGGCGTTAAAGGTACATAATTTATTAGGATTAAAGGTCTATTCTAGAATTGACTTTATTGTTGATGAGGATCATGTAATTTATTGTATTGAAGCGAATTCTCTACCTGGTATGACGCAAACTAGTTTATTGCCTAAAGAAGCCCACGCCAATCAAATAAGTTATGAAGATTTATGCGAATTACTAATAATGGAATCTCTCAAAAAATATTCATAAGAACAAGATAGAGCATACGTAAACAATAGTCTTACGGTATTATATCGTATGAGTAGCAGGTACTCATCTGAGGTAAGAATCAAGTGATTTAATAAGTGAGCTCAGATTTTAGTTCTTCAATTAAGGGCTCGATTTTTTCAAGAAGTTTCGCTTTTATTATAGAGCTAACTTCGGTCCACTTACCATGGCCATATTTATAAAAGCAAAAACACCGTTCCGATTATTCGGACGGTGTTAAAAATAATCATTTTGAACTAACGCACCTTTCAACAACTATTTCATTTGCATTAAGATTGTCCACAAAAATTCTTCTCCGAAAAATTCACTTGGTTGAGTAATCTTTTTCATTCCCCTAAAACTAATGATGTCAAAATCCTTTGTGAATACTTCTTTAAGTCTCTTCTCTGTATAACCTATACCTCTGTTTAAACTACCAGCTCTATAAACTTCCCAATCAGAAGTATCTACTGCACCATCTGTATTGAAACACACTAAACCTAAATAGCCATTTGGTTTAAGTGCTTTTTTAATTACTTCTAAATATGTTAATCGTCTATGGGGTGCTATATGATGAAGTAAACCACAATCGTAAACAAAGTCATATGAATTAGGTTCAAAGAAAAAACTGAATAGTGATTGGCATTGAAAGTTTATATCTACTTGATCTTCTTTTGCCCTTTCTATTGCCCAATCAATAGCATTCTGTGAAATATCTAGAGCATCCACTTTACAACCTTTTTGAGCCATATAAATAGCGTTTCTACCTGGTCCGCAACCAATTTCTAATACACGGGTAGGTTTTAGACCATTTTCAAAATACTCGACTAGGTTCTCATCAGGACCTTTTATTTTAAAGAAAGGTATTTCTTTATCACGATTAGAATAAAAACCTTCCCAAAATTCTTTAGGTTCTCTTAAAAGATTATCTAACATATTAAATAAATCATCGTAATTTAAAATAGCTTCTTCCGTCATTTCGACAACCTCTTTTCTATAGTGCTCCCTCTTTAAATTATACCAAAAAATGGGATAGTTAGAGGGTTTTTATTGAACTAACCTGCTCCGTAAATCGTTCAAGAAAGTATGTTATCTCAAAAACACAAACGTAGACAGTAAGTTTTTCCGTATAAAAAAGCCCAATGAAAAAAGCATCCAACTGGATGCTTCTTTTCGTTGTGTGTTATTTGAATGGATGGATGGCAATCAGCGTCATTTGTTTGCCGCGTTTACTGTCCAATGTTAACTCCACTTCATTGCCTTGTAATGAAAACAGCTCATTTTTCAGTGAATCGGAAGTGGCTTTGGCTGAATAAGTAACACCATCATTCGCTATGAATCGGAAAACGCCCGTTGAGTCGACTCCAGTAACCATCCCTTTAACTTTAATCGTCGTATTGGCTTGAGTAGGGGGAGAGACGACTGGGATTTTAATCGTTTGTCCTATTGTTAATTTTGCTGAGTCCACTTTAGGGTTTGCTTCTTGAATAACAGCTACGGGAATGCCTAATCGTTTGGAAATCTTAGTAAATGTATCTCCACTTTTAATAACGTATACGGAAGATTGGGAAGGGTTCTCTTGTTTGCTTGTTTGCGGTTTTGCAGTTAAATAGCTCTCGCTTACATATGCTTTTTTCCCGTGGTACGTGATTTGAGCCCAACCATTAGTAGTTGAAACGACCGTTACTTTACTATTTTGTTTTAAGGAACCCAATACTGAACCAGTTGCAGAGGCAACGGCCCTAACTCGTAACGAGCTTGCATGTACATACATCGTCTTAGCTTGAACAGATGTAGATGGAGCAGTAATAACAGGACTTGTACCTTTATCCGTTGATTTGGATGTGGAAAGGTAAGCGGCACTCACAAACACCACTCTGCCTTCGATTATTATTTCTGCCCATCCGTTTGTCACATGGATAAGTTTTACTACATCCCCTTTTTTATAGCTGCCAACAATGGAACTGCTTGTACTTGGCGATGAACGAACATTTAAAGAAGTGGCTGTAACATGCGCATCTTTAACACTCGGTAAAAGTAATTTTTGGTGATGTTTAATTGAAGTGATGCCGTTTGCCTCTTTGATTTGTTGCGGTGTAACACCGTGTTTTTTAGAAATAGCTTCAATCGTATCCGTATCTTTCACGACATACGTATATTCATCTATACAGGCAGAAGCGGTTTGAGCCGTAAGTGTTAATAAAATCGTGAATATTCCGGATACGATGATTGTTTTAGCCGGACTCATTTTCACCCATTTCCTTACATGGGTGACATGGGTTCTCCAATCCATTGTGATGTTTCTCAAGAAAGATCCTACATCCAAGACATTTCTGATATCCAGATTATTGGTTGCTTTATTATATTGCCGGTTTTCCATTCTTGTAGTGAATACGGGCGTGATTTCGTTAGCTTTGCTTTTTACTTCTCTGTGATTTCTGTGTTTTTCTTTTCTGCTTACTACCAATTTTCCATCCACCACTAAAGGCATCTCTGTGTTCATTTTCATTCCCCCAAATGTGTTTTGTAAATAAAATACACATTTCTATATTCTGTATATGATAAGGTTCTGTCCTTAAACATTGGTGCTCATTTAATAAAAGAGAGACAGCTTTCTTGCTGTCTGCTTTGTTCCACTGATGCCACGTTCGTTGAGCTGATTGCATTCTTGATTATTGTCCCGAAGTTGTACTTGTTTTCAAAGTAGTCTTTCCCACTAAAGGCGAAAGAAAGAGTTATCGTAAAAACATAAGCTTTTATAAGCAGAAACGCTTTCCGCGCGGGAGTTTCATTTGCTGCTCCTTCTTTTGAATGGAAACCACCATTATTCTCAAATTAAGATCAATATTTTTCCATTTGACGGGCATGTTAGTGAAAAAATCCATATTAGTAAAATAGATCAATTGAATATTAATTATAATTGTGAAATATGCGAACTAACAGGGCCAAAAGATGCAGTGAATTAAGCAGAATTTCATGTAATTTTTAGGTAAAATATGGTATTTTAAAATAGAGGTGATTACTTGAGGAAATGGTTTGTTCTTTTTATTAGCTTATTTTTTGTTTTATCCTTTTTATCAGGCTGTTCTGCAAAGCCTTCTCTGGAGCTAGTAGATGCGGAAGTTGATATTGTGAAAGATAAAAACTTGGTTGGTGCGATTGGGATAACCGAAGGAGAAAAAAAGGGAGAGGAGCTAATACCAACGGCTTTAATTTATGCATTCACCATTAAAAATAATGGAAATGAACCAGTAGGTAGCATCGAAGAAGCTGATAAAGGAATCGAACTTAAGATTGAGCCCAAATCCAAATTGAAATCGGTGTCAAAAGATGTGATAGGTTTCAATATATACAATCCTGACGATTATAACGAAAGTGGAGTAGGATTCGGTCAATCCCAGTTATCCATTATTAATGCTGACCATTTACCTATGATTTAGGTGTAAGCGAAGAAAATCCCCAAGTTCCACTACGTGTACCTTCCAAAGAAAAATTAACGGAGCTGAAAGAGTATGCATGTGATGCTTTCCTCGTTGCAACGATCGAAAACCAAGAAATTGCAAGATTTGACTTGGGTGAATGTAAAAACTAAAGGATACTTGCTTTCAATATCAGGGATTGCGGCGGCACCTATGGTATATATGTAAAATTGCCTATATGGGTTAGAGAGAGTATAACGTTATTGAAAACCCTGTCGTTTAAAATTTGAATTTTTTAGAAAAAATCAGCTAAAATGAACGACGCAGCCAGATGAACAAGAAACGTGATCCTGAGAGGTGAATGCAGTGAATAAAAACGAATATGAATGGATCAGACAAACTCGGGGAATATTACTTGATTTTTGTGGTGAACTGGATTCAAGTGATTTTACTCGTCAAAATGGCTTTGGTTTTCAAAGTGTTAGAGACACGCTGGTTCACATAGCGGACTGTTACAATGCTTGGCTTGGGTCATTTGTTTTACTACAAACGAAGAATCCGATCACTTCAAATGAAGATTTAATGGTACTCGGTTTGGACGAAATAAAAATACGCTTTGAACAAGTGGATTTTTATGTGAACGAAGTATTTAAAGTGCTGAAACATCAAATGGATGAACCAATACAAAGGCAGATTCCGTGGCGAGAGGGAGGAGAGCCCATTTCCATGACACCAAGTAAATTGTTGATGCATACGACCACTCATGAATTCCATCACAAAGGACAGATAATGGCCATGGCACGTCAGATGGGCTATGAACCTCCAAATACGGATGTGTTAGGAACTAAAGATATATGTAACTGAAGGTAGGTTAAGGTATTTTAACATTCTGGAAACCTTTATAATTATCTCAAAAATATCCATTTATTACGTTACAGATCAACTATGATCTTTCCGCATTGTTTGTGTCAGCTCTTCGATAAGTCTTATTGAACGAACGGGTGCGTTACATCATTACGAGGAGCTGCTGATCAGCTCCTTTTCTTATGGAGAACATTTAGATGAATTTAGTAGCTGAACAAGGAGCGGTTCAATATATCTCAACTGTCAATTTCAATTAAGTATAATTTTGGAAATGGCCAGTAACAGAGCGTATTTCTGTTACTGGCCATTTTTTTGATGATGACCTATTTTTGAAGCTGGATGTCAAATAGCAGTTACAGGCAGGTTTGTAAGGTTGTGAAGCGAAATTGGTTGATTAGGTTGAAATTGGCATAGAGTTTAGGGAGTTTTGCTTCACCTAAAATATCAAGTTTTGTAATATAATCAGTGGGTAGCTTTTTTAGCAAGGAGGAACATAATTTGATTACAGAAGGAAATTTAGCAAAAAAGGAGCAACCAGAAGGATTTGATCAACAAAACATCCCTTCTTATTTAATAAAAATGAGGGGAAAGGGCAAGAGTCCTCTGAAAGTAAATACGAAGGATATAATAACTGGATTCATGGGTGGGACCATTACTATTTTCATTCTTGGTTTATTGACACATTTTACATACACACCATTGTTAATAGCTTCATTTGGTGCAAGTTGTGTATTAGCGTTCGGGCTGTGGAATTCCCCTTTATCACAACCTAGAAATATCATAGGCGGACACTTCATTTCCACATTAATAGGACTGGTGGTTTATCATACATTTGGAAATGAACCATGGTCTCTGGCCTTGGGGGTTGGATTAGCTATCAGTTTGATGATGTTAACCAAAACGACCCATCCTCCCGCCGGGGCAGACCCAATCATAGTAATACTTGGCTCTTATACATGGGAATATTTATTTACGACAGTATTAACAGGGTCCATTGTTATTGTGTTGATGGCATTATTAATTAATAATTTACGAAGAGATAGAAATTATCCTGTTTTTTGGATATGAAAGTATAGAGTTAAATTCTTTCAATGAATAAACCACCGTTTGTTAGTGCATTTATCCCTTAATTTAAAGTAGTCCTAACTTTTGTTTATTGACACATGCTTTAGAAAAAAAAAATCCGGTTATAAGAGTATGAAAAAACTTGTGTGGATTTGGAACGAAGTAAAAAAAATCCTGTTGATACAGGATTTTTTTTACTTCGGTAATTGGGCACGATTCTTGTGTAGTTTCTCTTTTCTTAATGAACTTACGGGTTAGGTTAGTTGTATAAGAAAAATGAACAGTGAAAGTGAGGAGATCAATTGCCCCACTATTTAGATCTAAGATGAATATAAAGGGTGTGATGATGGATGAGTAACAATTTACTAAAGAACCGTCAGTTTCTTATTGTATGGATAGGTAATGTTATCTCTGAATTAGGTGGGGCTTTCGGTACTTTTTGTAACTCAGTTCTTATATATCAACTTACAAATTCCACGATGGCACTGGGGAGTATGTGGCTATTATATTTTTTACCATCCCTTATCCTACAATTATTCATTGGTCCATTTATTGATAAATGGAGTCGTAAGTGGATAATGATAGTTTCTCAATGGACTAGGGGGTTAATCTTCGTTATACCACTTGTTTCATTAGCTGTTGGAAACCTCGAATCTTGGCATATTTTCGTAGTCCAAATTATAGTAGGATTAATAACTCCTATATATACACCTGCTAATCAAGCTATTACACCTACTATTATTCCTAAAGACGAATTAAGAGCTGCTAATGCCTATATAGATGGCACGGTTAGACTCATGACTTTCTCTGCACCAATTTTAGGTGGATTCGTTATAGAGTATGCAGGTGTAATACCGACACTTATTTTTGTTTGTGGAACACTTATCACTAGTGGTACACTTTTACTTTTTATTCAGGAGACAAGAAGTTTTCAAAATGTACGAAAGTCTTGGCTGGAGCAATTCATTGAAGGAATATCTTATTTCTTTAGACAACCGGTTATTGTTTGGTTAGGAATCTTTTTGGCCTTTGTACAATTTGGAGTAGGGGTCACAATGGTTGTAACTCTGCCTTATATAACAAATGAATTATCGGGTAGTTATGTCGAGTATGGATATTTTATGGCCAGTTTCCCTTTAGGCTATGTAATTGGTTCGATATTTGTCGGGAAAATTAAACATGAAAGTCGTAGAGTTTTAATGTTGGGAGCATTAGTTATAGGGGGACTGACATTTATTTCGTTAGGGTTTAACCATAGTATCGTTTTTGCCATAATTACTGAGGTAATTGCCGGAATAGCAATGGCATTTTTTGGTGTCCATAATATAACTATATTTCAGCAAACTGTGCCAAATGAATTAATGGGTAAAGTATCCTCTGTCCGACTTTTTATCATCAGAGGTGTTATGCCTTTAGGAGTGTTCGCAGGTAGTTTTTTGAGTGAAATTTGGGGCATCCGACCATTATACTTTTTAATAGGATCAATTATTTGTACTGTATCTTTACTAGGAATAATACACCCTTACTTTAAAATTATTGATAATTCAAACATCAGTAAAGATATACCTAGTTCTCAAAAAAACCTCTAATTAATAGGGGTTTATTTGTTTCAGTGTTTGTTGTCAACACTATTAGTCACAGGTGCTTTAGTTCATCTTCGGCAGCCTTTTTTTTTATGGCACTATCGGGGCAGTTTAATCTAATAAAAAATCATACCTAATTAGGTTATTGGGACAAATAAAAGGCCCTAAAATAAATAGGGCTTGTTATTTTTATAATAATCCTCTATATTTGGCTGCTTTTTTTAACTCTTCAATATCTTGATCAGGGAGCTTCTTTCTTCCAGATAAATGATTAATAATTTCTTTATCAGTAAATTCTTTGGTATTACGAGCCTTTTCTTCTCTCATATCTGGATCAAAAACACTACCAAAAGTAACCCCTTTAACAAAAGATGTAGCCGCGTCTTTCAAAACATTTGTCTCTTTTTTATTTTTCATATTATCACCTCCTTTAATTTATACGAATGGACTGTATAAAAGTTCCAAATATAATGCCTTTATAATTATAAGTATTGTATATAATATACAATTAACTTCTAAAGGATCTTAATTCAATAACAAGGGTGCTACGGCAGCCTTTGTTTCTAATGGCACTAATGAGGCAGAGTAGTTGAACAAGCGCAGTGTAGTCGTACTGCACACTAACTCTACTTATCTTCTTTGAAACCTGTCATAATATTAAAGATAAAATTTGTGGAGAGTGTTCATATGATTTGGCTATTATTATCTTTATTGGGTTTAACACTTATTGTTTTAGCTATCTTTTATTTTGTTTATGTAAACTCTGCGATAAGTTATAGGACTAACGTTCGTTAGATGAAAATCGGAGCGGTCGTAAAAGCAACTCTTTCTTTACGCAACTAAAGAGGCAGGTCAGTTGTATAAGAAATGATATAAAAACCCTCATTAAAAGCATCGTAAAGGTGGCTATTCAAATGAAAAATTGGATTGAATTATCTACAATAGAATATAAAGAGGTATGGGATAGGATATATGATGAATTTACTTTTGAACCAAGCATTTTAAACTTTCCATCTTTTAAAGTCCCAAATCCATTTATCACATATGAAGTATCGCCATATTTAAATTGGTCCGGAGATTCAGATATTTATGATGAGATTTACAATGATCTAGAGGAAAAGTCATTACTTGTTTTTCAAGAACTCACACAGAAAAATGAATATATGTATGCGTTAGATTGGCAACATTCAGGTTATTGGATCAATCCCCGTATGCAGTTTCCGAAAAGTGAATTTAATGAATGGACAGTACCTATTTTTCCAAACGGTGATTATTACTTTTTTATTCATAAGAATTTCGAATGGGGATTATTAGGACATCCTTGGGAAGAAACCATCACTATTTTTGGAAAAGAATTGCTAAAGTGTTTTGAAAGACATCAACCGAGAATGTTTCAAAAGATACTACGTCAGGGATAATGTAAACCTTGTGGAACTAACAGGGAAGAGTAGTTCCACAAGGAATTCAATCTATGTTTGTAGAAATAGTAATAGTAATAGTAACAATGTTTGGCATATATCTTATAGTATTTTGACAGCTAATTATTTTCTAACTGGGGAGGGGCATGTTTGCAGACTTTTTTTAGATATAATTGGATGGTAAGAGAAGACTGGTATCGTTGGTGTGAAGAGTTAAGTGAAGTAGAACTTCTGCGGAACCGAACGGGTGGAATGGGAAGTATTTTACATACACTTTTCCATATTGTTGATGTCGAATGGAGCTGGATACGTATCTTACAAGGTAAAACTGACTTTCAGGAGAGTTTCGCTAGCTATAAAAGTTTGAACAAAGTTCGGAAATTGGATGCTGAATTTCATTTAGAAGTGGAAAACTTTGTGAACAACTGGGATGCTAGTATGGAAAATCAATTATTTTACGATACATTGCCAGACGGAAGAATTGTGACGGATACTTGGGGTGAAATCATGCGACATGCCATTGCTCACGAAATTCACCATATAGGACAATTATCAATTTGGGCAAGGGAATTAGGAAAAAAACCTGTTTCTGCAAATCTTATAGGTCGTGGTCTTTCCTCACATTCAATCAAATAAATAATACAAATGGAAATTAATAAAGGAATCGCTGTTAAGCAGCAGGTCAGTTTTGTGGAGGAGTATGGGTTTGGGAAGAAGTGTACTTAAACTAACGGGTGCGTTTGCTGAAGATCAAGGCTGTCTTTATGACAGCTTTTTCGTTGTGGCACTATCGGGACAGTTTAATTAATTAATATTAATTAGAGGTGAAAAATGAGAAAGCGATTAAAGAAAAAATTAGAAAATAGATATAATGCTTTGAATGAAGCCAAACGTCAAAGATTTAAAAGAAAAGGCAATCGGTGTATAAAATATGAGTTTTTACCAGTTGGAGAAAAGGATAAGTATGCTCTGAATAATGATGAAATAACACCTGAATACCCCTATGCTACACACTGGCTGATAGAGGCATTTGATTGGAAGCATACTGCTCAAATAAGGGTTTTTCCTTGTTCAAAAAACGGAGGTACTACAAGTAACTCCCCAGTTCAAATGATTATATTTAATGATGAGAATGTTAAACAGGTTTTAAATACATTTAAAAAGGTAGTTGAAGATATGAAAAGTGATAGGTTTTGGCAAACCATCTATTAAACATACTTCAACGCCTAATTCGTTAATGCAGGGTAGTTCAATAAGATGACTGTGAAGTATAATTTAAATAGTCAATTTAAGAAATGAGTGATTATGAAGTAAAAAGGTTAATTATGAAATGGAAGGTAAAGTTCTTTGGGTGTCTTGAATTTTTTAATGAGAAATTCAAGTAAATCAAAGCTATTTTCATGTACCTTTCCGTTAAAGTAATAATGATAATATTTATTATCGTCATATCACAATTGTACGGTCAACTATCTTAGGGGGACAAAATACTTGATAGCATTACTATTACTTCTAATTTTTATCGTATATAGAATTTATAAGTCAAAAAGGCCTTTAACAAAGTTTAGCCATTTCTATGACAAAGCTTTTTATCTTGAAGAAAAAAAGGAATATGAAAAAGCTCTTGATCTGAGAAAACAAGCATTAGAATTAGATACACTTACTAATCTGGAACGTGCTGAATTAAATTTAGCTAATGGCAAAATGTATTTAAAGTTAGCACAATATAAAAAGGCAACTGATTACTTTGATATATCTTTTGAACTAGCAAAAGAAGAAACATTTCCGTATTCTAAAGGGATTGACGAGATAGTTGAAGCTTATTTGCAGGCAAATCGCAAAGAAGATGCCATTGAATTAGTAAACAAAATGTTAGAAAGACAAAGCTACGATAAGAAATATAAAAAATTACAATCCATAAAAGAAAAACTGAAATCAGTTTAAAATAATACCATATTTATCCTTAAGGAAATAATGGGGCAGGCTAGTTCTACAAGCGCGGTGTAGTCGAACTGTGACTTAAATAAATTACCATTCAACTCCTGAATATTGTATTATACCCTTATTGCCCAAGGAGGTTTTAATGTGAAGATTATGGATCTTGACGAAAATAAGTTAACACAAATTCTTCTTATGGCTCCAATTTTGGCTAACAACGAAAATCATCAGCAAATCAAAACGGCTATGAAAGAGTATCGGATTACTCCTGGTAATAGTCTTGAGATTGAATTTGCTAAGGATTTATTTGGTTTAACTACTGATGAAATTATTATTAAGTGGTACGATGGAAACTTTGATATTACAGGTCTATTTTTTAAAAGCAACTGATTAAAGTAAGCCAAATAGGCTTATTTTTTATTCATCTTTTCTTTTAATGAACAGTTTTAGGAGGAAAATCCAGTATACAACCAATCGTTGCTGCTTTATTCAACCCGTCTTGTCCTTTTTCATATCAGTCTATGAACGGGGCGGGAAGGGTGCCATAAAGAAAGGACGGAAGCCGCGTTTTCCGTGTAGCTTCCGTCCCGATCTTCCGGACAAACTAACTCAAATACCGATTTCGGATGACCTCCATGTGATGAATCTCGTGTCCTGCGATGCCGTAAGCGAGGGCACGCGCCGTAATGCTTGAGTTGTTGGCTGTCCCTTTGCGGGACCACGCCTCCGCCGGCAACCCGCGCAGCAGTGTGATCGTGGATTGCCGTACGGCCCGGTAGTCTTCGGCCAATAGCGCGGTTGTCCAGCTCCCGAAAGGAGGCATGAACAATTCCTGGTCGAATCCGGACAGAGGCGTTTGGTCCCCTCTTGCGAACCGGAGCAGTCGGTAGGTCATGACGCGTTCTCCGTCCGCGATGTGGCCCACGACTTCTTTCAGCGTCCATTTTCCTTCCGCATACCGATAAGCGCCTTGGCTATCGGTCAACGATCCCAGCAACTCGGTCATTTGCTTTTCCTGGGCGAGCAGAATGTCGATGATGTTGCCATCCGGCACCAAACGGATATACTCTCCGAAGTCCCCGGCATATTCTTCTTCTGACGGTCTTTGATTCATGCGTAATCACCTCTCTATGGAGTTATAGAAAATTAAAATGCTCTTTCCAATGCTCTACCGAGATTTTTTTGCGAATTTTGTAATTTCGGCATGTATAATGAATTCGCCAAAGGATAAAACTTTCCTTCCGCGTAAGCAACCACTTCGTTGGTCTGTGGCCTCGCGGATGCCAGGAATCTGGAATCGGTAGGTATGGCCGTCCGATCGATGGAAAGTGGCCAGACTTAACATAAGTGTTTAGTGATAATAAAGTTGTATAATTCTTATAGAAGTAACGGGTGCATTTCTTATGGCACTATCGGGACAGGTTAGTTCATTAAGGATTTTATTATGATTAGTAAAAACAGAGTGTACGGGAGGTCATAATGGATAAAGAACAAGAAAAAAGAATTGTAAAAAGGTTCTTTGCTAAAAGAATACAAGATAGAGTTATATTTGAACTATCATCAGAAAAGAAAAGAGTAGAAGCATTGAACAGACTTTGCCACAATTATGGCAAAACACTGCTTCCGGAATATATGATTGAAATACCAACGCCTAATTCCGATTATCAAGAAATTGCTACTTTGCTTAAAAAACATGGTGCACCCAATCACTGTTATGTAATTTCATGGAACGAAGAAATTGATGGAAAAACATTATTCTTAAATGAAGCTTTAAAGAAAGTAGTTGGCTTTGGTATGCCTTCTATTGTTTCGTGTATTGAAGGTTCACTTGCCTACTTTGAAGCAGAACAAGAGGTGGGTTCACCATCAAGATTTTTACTGAAAAGGTAAAAAACATAATGGCTACTTCTTTCACGCTGAGCTGCTTTACTTCAATAAACAAAGGTTGAAACAAGTTTTTTTTCATTATTAGCTCTTATGATGATAATTTTATTAAATGAAACACAGTAAAAGGAATTCTCAGCGAAGATATAAATGATGATTACAACGTAATTTCTGATTTAATGTCTATGGACGTTAGAGGAAAATTTGGGATATGTCCAAAGAGGGATTTGAACAAAGAATTAAGACTGAAATGAAATAAAGTTCTTTAACAGGGGTGCTGCGGCAGCCTTTTTTGTTTTGCAACTAACGGGGCAGGTTAGTGGAGGAAGGATTCCTACAAATTTAAACGAATTATCTATATTAATAAACTAAAATAAGTTTTCAAGAGTGGTGAAATAGATGGGGAAGCAGATTAATTTTCATTCGGACGACGAAATAGAAAAATGTATAATCACCAGGCTTCGGAACGCAGGTTGTGTTTTCGCAGAAGATGAGACCAAGTTGCTTATCTCGGAAGCAAGAACGCCAGACTCCCTCGCCGTCATGGTGGATCGACGTGTAGCAGGTTTTCCCCTCGAACATATAATTGGTTGGGCGGATTTCTGCGGTATTCGTATAGATGTGGAACCAGGAGTCTTCGTACCCCGTCGCCGCACCGAGTTTCTCGTCCAGCAGGCAGCTGACCTCGCCTTTCCAGGGGCCATCGTCGTTGATCTGTGCTGCGGCACGGGCGCGGTGGGAACTGCGCTGACCGTATTTCTGGGATGGCTAGAGTTGTATGCAGTTGACATCGATCAAGCTTCTGTGCAGTGTGCACGCCGCAACGTTACTTCCGTCGGTGGTAACGTGTACGAAGGGGACCTCTATCAGCCACTGCCAACAAAGCTGCGTGGCCGCGTTGATATCTTAGTCGCAAACGCACCTTACGTACCTACCGAGGCAATCAAGCTGTTGCCCCAAGAAGCACGAAAACATGAGGCACGGGTGGCGCTAGACGGGGGCACAGACGGGCTCGACGTCCAGCGACGGGTCGCTTCTGAGGCGCCAATCTGGCTGGCACCCGGCGGTCATTTACTGGTCGAGACCAGCCAGCAACAGACAAAGAAAACCGTCGAAATCTTTGCTCGAAACGGGCTAACTCCACAGGTGGCGAATTGCGATGAACTGGACGCTACGATCGTGATTGGAACCAGGCCTTTTCTCTAGAGTGAATAAAGACAGCTAGCCCTTATATTGTACTTAATGAACTAACGGGTGCTTTACTTCATTATCAGGAGCTAATTAGCAGCGCCTTTTCTGTTGCAACTACCGGGGCGGGTTAGTGGAGGAAGGGAATTTTCTGAACTATCTAGAATTAAAGACTGTAGAAAAAAAAGATAAATGAGGTGTTTTTTATAGAAAAGATACCTGTTAAAACGATTAAGAAGATAGAAGAGGACATAGAAAAAAATGATTTAGGAAAAGCAAGGGAGAGACTACACGGGTTAATTTCAACCTATCCTAATGAGTTAGAACTTCGCAGAATGCTGGGGGATATCTATTTTAAATTAAAATATCCTTCAATGGCAGGTCGGTACTGGTATTTAGAAAAGCATAAAACATCACAAATGGTACAAGCCTGTATTCTGTTCGAAAAGTCTATGGGGAACGATGCTTTCAGAATATCACGAGCTCTAAAATTCAAAGGTGATAGAGACATTTTAATAAGACTTGAATTGGATCAGGTAATTTCACCTATACATAATAAAGTGAAAGAAAATTTGATGAAACAACCTGACGATGAATTGAAAGATAAGTTAGTTATTTTTGGGTGTTTTTCAATAATAATATTAACATTTCTCTTTGCATTATTGGGAGTTTACTCTCTTTTAAACTGGATTTTTTGATCTGTTATTTTGCTTTAAGAGAGGGTTGTATTATAGTGCTTGTTCTTTTACTACCGGGTAGGTTAGCTGAAGGTCGGAGCTGTCTTTAAGGCAACTTTTTCTTACGAGCCTAATTGGGCAGGATCGATGAAAAAGGATAGTCTGATGTATATTAGAATTGCTATTGTTTTTTGGAAATTTTCTTTTTTTAATTCGTTATAATTTATAAATAGATAAGAGGTGTTACACTTTGCTTTTTAAAAATAACTTGACGTTTATATTCTTAATATTTTCAATTTTTAGTTTTGGTTTAGGGAACGTATTATATTTACTTTGGGGATATTCTCCAATTTACGGGTCGGTTTTAGGATTTATTTTCTTGCTTTCAGCCACAGTTTTTGCATTCAAAAGATATAAAGAAAAGACAAAAAATTAATTTGAAATCAAGCGAGGCTGTTATCTGCGTTATTACTATTTCATTGTTTTATTTATAGTGGGGATGATTTATTTCAATCTGAAATCGCTAAATAAATTAGGAGTTGTTTATATGAATGGTGATGGGTTAATCTGGCTTGTTTTAGTTGTCTCTCTTTTAATTTTGAATGCCTTGGCTATTTCTTTATACAAGAGAAATAAAATGCCTTTGTGGTTATCCGGTATAGTTATTGGAATGTTAGGGCCTATAATAGCGTTTATAGCAGGTTATTTTTTTGTGAAGATTGATCATAATAGTGGTGGTACTGGAGAAGGGGCAGGATTTGGAGCTGCATTTATAGGTTTAATTATAGTTGCTAATGGAATTATCTATCTAATCATCGGTATTATTTCCAAGGTTAAAAGTTTAATCAATCAAAAAAATATAAACCAATAACCAATGAAATTTCAAAATGAAGTTTAGTCTAAAAATGGTGTAACAGGTGCGATGCTTTAAACAGGCATCGCCTTTTTTGTTTCAGTAAGGTAGAAGATTGTGAAAGTTTGTACTTAAACTAACGGGTGCGTTAGTTCAACAAAAAGACCGATCATATCGGTCTTTTTGTTTTATTATTCAGCAGTGAATGTAAATGTTTCTTTTAATGGTCTGCCTTCGCTACCTTTTTGAGTCCAAACGATTTCAACTTCCAATTCCGTTGCTTTTTCAGCCAAAAGGAAATTTCTAAATCTATAAGGATACCCATCATTCAGTTGTTTTGCTAAAAAAATCGCTCTTTCAAAGTGTACTTTATTGCATTCCTTTTCATCAGGACAACTAAAAAGTGAATACTTCGTTGTAGAGTTAGGTTCATTTCTAAACATATGAATTTCCGCAGACAATATATCTTTACCAATGTTATCAACCTCTAAAGAGTAAGTATGAAATTTTCCTTTTTCCGGTTTTACTAACCCCTTACCTTGATCGGCTTTGTCTACTTGAACTGACCATTGTTTTGATGTTTGTTTGAATGGCAATTCATCAAAGGTTAAAGCTTTTGCCTCTAGTGTTGGTGTGACTATGTTCAAAAGGAATAATGTAGATATAGCAAGTAACGTTTTCTTAAACATGGCTACCTCCTTGTTTTAGTTACAGTTACTTTGCCCAAAATGGAATGGAATATGTTTTGAACTTACGGATGCGTTAGCTGTAGATAGGGGCTGTCTATATGGCAGCTTTTTCTTGTGGAACTAACGGGGCAGGTTAGTTTAATAATGAAACGGTTTTATTGGTAAATCGTATATAATATACTTTTTTGATATGGGGTAGAGTCAGGAAAATGCGCATTTACAACGATAAGCATTTTGATACAAGTCTTATGAGACATTATATAGCCTAATTTAGGATTATAACATTCTATCGAAAGAGATTCTTTTCCTTCTTCTTATTAAAATAGGGGTGTTATTTTAGGTCGGATTTTTTTTACGAGTCTTTTTACCCTGTTATTTTGTTAATTATGGTAAAATTGAGAAGATTTAATATATAAATATAAAGGTTGTGATTGCCAATGGATATGCGCCTTTCCCAAAACCATTGCTTTTTGTGCAGCGAGGAGCTGACAAAAAACACAGACGAACACATCTTTCCAAAATGGCTACAGCACAAATTTAACCTTTGGAATGAAACCATCACGTTATTAAATGGGACGAAGATTCCCTATCGGATGCTAAAAATCCCCTGCTGCAATACGTGCAACAATGAACATTTATCTCAACTGGAAAACGAATTAACAAAAGCCGTAGATGGCGGTTATGATTCATTTATACAGTTGGATCAAGACAAAATCTTTTATTGGGCTGCCAAAATACTATACGGTCTGTTCTTCAAGGAATTGTCCCTCAATATCGATCGAAGGGACCCGATGGCTGGAACGATTATGAGTCCTGAAGCGATGGGAAAATTCCAAACATTACATATGTTACTACAGGGTATTAGGTTCCCAACTCAATACGTCCCCGTAAAGCCTTATTCAATTTTCATCTTTAAAATGTATGAATATGGGGATGAGGATTGGGATGAATCAAACTTTAATTACTTTGACAGTTATTTTTCTACCGTTTTTGGAATGAAAATGAACGATATTGGCTTTATTCTATGTATCGAGGATTCAGGTGTTCAATCTGAATTTGGCAATAATTATTTTGATAAGTACAAAGATAAAACTCTTCACCCGATCCAGTTAAAGGAGATCTATGCCAAAATCAATTACAAGCAACTTTTAGCAATTTACCCTCCCCGGTATATGACTATTGAAACGGATAATGAACGAATTGTTCAAGTCATTCAGCCTTCTGGAGATGTATTTGAAGATTGGTCACAGGAACTATATGCACGTGGTTTAGCGCATGTCTGGGGTGCGTATCCCCTTCGGTTCGAAGATATTTATTTTCCACCTGATCAGGTCATGAGTTACTTAGATAATGAAGATGGCTCATTTAAGCAACTGCCTAAGCATATTATTAAAAAAATTTGAATAAAAACAGAGTTTGTGTAATCAAACTCTGTTTTTATTCAGCTATTTTATATACTCTGGATTAAGTTCTATTGTGAAACTTTTCTCTAAATGTTACTGTTCTTTTCCCCAGGCTCTGCTCCCAGATGCTGTCCAGACAAGCATCCTAGCGGAAATTTTTGAAAAGGGAGTGGTGTTTAGGAAACAGCTATTTTTCACGCCAGAAGGTCTTAAAATCATCTTCAGCACACTTGTTGTATTACTAGACTGTATCATCTTCGGAAACACCATCGCTGGGGTGTCTGGGAAAGAGAATAGATTTACATAATCAATTACGGTTTACGTCTAATACGAAACAAACTTTCTTCTTATTGGGGTAGAGTCAGGAAAATGCGCATTTACAACGATAAGCATTTTGATACAAGTCTTATGAGACATTATATAGCCTAATTTAGAGGTACTTTGAATGTATCTCAATAGGTTCTACTCTATTGAGATTGTGAATGATAGTACTTAAACTAACGGGGCAGGTTAGTTCAATAAGGGACTTGAGTACAAGCTGCTAAAATATTGGACTGTCAACACTAAACTAGACAACTTTTTTAAGGTGTTCAAGTTTGTAATTAATCGGACTTACATAACCAAGTGTCCCATGAATTCGTATATGATTAAACCAGTGGACATAGTCATGTAATTCCCTTGTTAATTCTTCTAAGCTATCAAAATGTTGACCTTTCACAAACTCTGTTTTGATGATTTTGAACGTTGCTTCAGCTACTGCATTATCATAGGGGCAGCCCTTCGTGCTTAAAGACCGCTGAATATGAAAAGTCTCTAATGCATCGTCAATCAGTTTATTCTTAAACTCATTTCCACGATCCGTATGGAACAACTGTATTTTACGTAGGTCGACCTTGATGGAGGCAAATGCACGATAAACGAGGAAGGCATCTTTGTTTGGGCCTGTACTGAAGCCTACGATTTCTCGATTAAAGAGATCGACAAATACACATACGTAATGCCATTGTTGATTGACTCTTACGTACGTCAAATCGCTTACAATCACCGTCATTTCTTCCTCCTGGTCAAACGCACGGTTTAGTTCATTTTTCTGTTTTGATTCATTACATGATTTCATATGTGGCTTAAATTGAGCTACGGTGTAAGTAGAGACAAGACCCTGCTCTTGCATAATACGTCCAATTCTTCGCCGCGAGGCGATGAGTCCGCGCTTTTTTAATTCTACTTTGATTTTACGTGTCCCATAATTTTGACGGCTTGCCAAAAATATGTCGATCACATCGGATGTAATGTCATCCTCTTTTTCTCTTTCCTTCGCTTCATAATAATAGGTGCTTCTCGGTAGTTGAAGGACTTTGCACATTGCTGATATCGAGTATTTATGTTGATTATTCTGAATCACATTTACTTTCGTCCTAGTATCAGCGCAGCTTGCTTTAAAATGTCATTTTCCATTTCAAGTTGTTTATTTCGTTTTCGGAGTTCGATCAGTTCCTTTTGTTCATCTGTTAGATTCTCTTTTTCCTTAAAGGAACCAGAGTTCTGACTTTGACTCACCCACTTATCCAAAGACGAAGGCGTAAGGTCATACTCACGAATAATCTCTTTTCTTGGTTTCCCGTTTTGGTACAGCTGTACCATCTGTTGTTTGAAATCTTCCGTAAATGTTCTGCGTTCTCTTTTGGTCATGTAGATTCTCCTCGAATATATTATCTGTAGTCTACTTGACCTTAAAAATTCTGTCCAACTAAGTGTAGCCTATCCAAAACATGTACTAATTTAACGGATGTGAAGGAAGAAATTGATCGAGTTATTGAAGAATATAATGAACATCGATACCAATGGGGGTTAAAGAAAATGGCCCCGGTACAATACCGGGACCACTTATTAGCCATTTAGGCACTTTTTTATACTGTCCGTAAAATGGGGTACAGTTCACATAAGGGACGCTCTTTTTTTATCATTTTATCACTCTCAAACTTTTAACCTTAGGTTCCCCAATCAATTAAACCCTTTATTTAAGGCAGTACTTTTTAATTATTACTTAACATGGCCACCCGATCGATCGGGTGGCCAAGATAAAAAGAAGAAGTCTGCACCGCGCCAAGGAGCTGCCAAAAATTCCTTAGCGTACAAAATTTCCGAAATGTTGGAGGTACCCCATTTAAAGAAGACCTTTTGTTATATTTATTTGATTGTTTCGATTTTATTCTTTT